>URWM01000045.1 GCA_900551655.1 uncultured Collinsella sp. | reverse complement strand
CACCTAAGCCTTCGTCGGCAGCGTCAGATGTGTATAAGAGACAGGTCGTTGAAACGCCGGCACATCTCGAGCGACATCCACTCATGGCAGCCGGGGAGCTTGAGAATCGCTTTATCGACCCCCGCCTCGTCCATGTCTGCCAGACGCTTCTCAAGGGTGTAGTCTCCCTCGATATAGTTGAGGCCTGGGAAGCCAGCGGGCTTTTCGATCACAATCTGTCGCTTGCCCGTGGGGCTTACGGTCAGGTAGCCCTCGGTGTCGTAAGCGCGGGGCACCTCGGCCAAAAACTGTTCACAGAGTGTCTCGTCATGGAAGATGCGCTCGTCAAACCAGTAGGAATTTGCATCGATAATCATTGGTGGGGACCGCCTTTCATCTTGTCGAGAACATTCTAAAAAAGCGGACACACGGACATCAATTCCAGTTGAAGCACACTGTATTCCATTTTGGAATATAGTTTTCCGTTCACACGCGATTCCCACTCGCCCAAACGATCGAGACGCCGACAACGCGAGCTTTAACAGAAAACGGGCGACCCGAATCTGTTACGGGCCGCCCGTTAAATGACAGACTATCTCTGTCGTTATGATTGACGGTAATGGTCAAAGAAGTCGGCGAGGTCTTCGAGGGACTCTTTGAGTACTTCCATGCGCGGCAGGTACACGATACGGAAGTGGTCGGGCTCAGCCCAGTTGAAGCCGCCGCCGCGCGTGATCAGAATCTTCTTCTCGTGCAGCAGGTCAAGGGCGAACTGCTCGTCATCGGTGATGTTGAACTTCTTCACATCCATCTTGGGGAAGATGTAGAACGCCGCACGCGGCTTAACCACCGAGATGCCGTCAATCTTGTTGAGCGCCTCATACACAAAGTTGCGCTGCTCGTAGACACGACCGCCGGGGCGGATGTAATCGTTGACGGACTGGTGTCCGCCGAGCGCCGTCTGAACGATCGACTGAGCCGGCACGTTGGAGCACAGGCGCATGTTGGAGAGCATGTTGATGCCCATGATAAAGTCGCTCATGCAGCGCTGGTTGCCCGAAAGCACCATCCAGCCAATACGATAGCCCGCGATCATGTGCGACTTGGAAAGGCCGCTAAAGGTAACGCAGGGCAGGTCGGGGGCGAGCGAGGCAATCGAGACGTGCTCGTAGCCGTCCATGCACAGGCGGTCGTAAATCTCATCGGCAAAGATCATCAGCTGATGCCTGCGTGCAATCTCGACGATGCCCTCGAGCACCTCGCGCGGATAGACGGAACCCGTGGGGTTGTTGGGGTTGATGATGACGAGGGCTTTGGTCGCGCTCGTAATCTTGGACTCCATATCCTGCAGATCGGGATACCAATCGGCCTGCTCGTCGCACAGGTAGTGCACAGGATGGCCGCCGGCAAGGGTCGCGCACGCCGTCCAGAGCGGATAGTCGGGGCTGGGAATCAGGATCTCGTCACCGTTATCGAGCAGCGCGTTCATCGAAAGCTGAATGAGCTCGGACACGCCGTTGCCCGTGTAGATATGCTCCATCTGAACGTTGGGCAAGCCCTTGATCTGCGAATACTGCATGATCGCCTTGCGCGCAGAGAACAGGCCACGCGAGTTGGAATAGCCTTCGCAGTCGGGCAGCTGCTGGCGCATGTCCTTGATGACCTCATCGGGCGTGCGGAAACCGAAGGGCGCCGGGTTGCCGATATTGAGCTTGAGGATGCGCTCGCCCTCGTCCTCCATACGGGCGGCCTCGTCGACGACGGGACCGCGCACGTCATACAGGACGTTATCGAGCTTGGTGGATTTAGAAAAAGTACGCATGGTGGTGCTCCTTGCAATTTGAGCTGAGGGATGGGATTCGGGCTTGGAATCGTTGCGGGGTGATGATGCCTCGCCTTGATCGGAGTCGCCGGCAAGCAGCCAGGTAACATCGACCTCCAAAATACGGGCGAGCAGCTCGGCCACATCGCGCCGCGGGATCGTCTTGCCGCTCACATATTGGCTCATCTGACTCTTGCCGAGTTTTTTGCCGAGCATCTCCGATGCGCGGATTACGTCCGACTGGCGAACGTCGCGATCGGACATAGCCTGTCGCAGGCGATCGCTAAACGTCTCTTGGGCCACTAGAACCTCCTTGCTGGCAAAGTTCAATTTATAGAACACGAATTGAACCAAGGTTCAATTTAGCAAGCAGTATAGCGCGGCGCATTATCCGGAAGTTCAATTTCACAAGAAAATGTACCGAGCCCCGAGAA
Source organism: uncultured Collinsella sp. (assembly GCA_900551655.1). GTDB lineage: Bacteria > Actinomycetota > Coriobacteriia > Coriobacteriales > Coriobacteriaceae > Collinsella. The sequence goes on along the minus strand of URWM01000045.1, from coordinate 6,915 downwards.
TTGTCCAAAAGTGGACAACAGGTACGCGCTTTTAGAGGTATTCAAGGAATCGAGCGGCGGCAAGCGAAACGTCAGTCGTGCGATATATCGCGTTGATCTGCCGATGGGGATGCCCCTCGAGCGGGCGCACGGCAACATCGAACTGGCAGCGCCGCAAGATGAGCGCCGGAAGAATGCTCACGCCCAGACCGTCCTCGACCATGGCCATAATCGCATAATCATCCCAGGTCGACAGCTTAGAGCGCACCGCCAGGCCCGCGCGGCGAAACAGCGGCGTAATCTCGTCGTCGCTACCGCGTTCCAGCAGAATAAACTGCTCGTTGGCCAAATCGGCAAGGGAAACGACCTCCGCGGTGGCAAGCGAGGAGTCCGCAGGCACCACGGCCATCAGCTCGTCTTGCACCAACGGTCGCGACGCCATGCCGGCGCCGCGTGGCTCGCGCGGGATAAAGCCCAGGTCACAACGACCCTCAGCCACCCATTGTTCAATCTCCGAGTAATCACCCATCAGCAGCTCGTAATCGACATCCGGGTGATCAGCGCGAAACCGCGCGATCACCGGCGGCAGTACATGGGTCGCCACACTCGAAAACGTACCGATACAGATCTTGCCACGCATGAGCCCCCGCATCTCGTCCACGCGTCGCTGCAGGCGGCCAAACTCTTCGCATAACGCCTCGACTGCCGGCATGACCTGCCGCCCGTCGGCAGAAAGCACCACGCCCTCGCGGCTGCGATCAAGCACCTTAAAACCCCAGTCTGCCTCAAGGTCGCCCACCATGCGGCTCACGCCCGACTGCGAATAGCTCAGCCGCTCTGCAGCACGCGTAAAGCTGCCGGCACGCACCGTCTCGAGCAGCACCTGCATCTTTTGAATATTCGTTTCCACGACGCGCCTCCACCTTTGCATGAGTTTTTGTCATGTTATCTATGCATTATATTCGCTTTTCTTCTAAAGCCACCTCACCCATAGTGAACATGCTCGGATATAGAGGGGATGTCAGCGCATGAACAACGGACTGTTTACGTACTTAGCAGCATTGCTATTGTTTGGCTCCAACGGCATCATCGCCGCTGCCATCGCGCTGCCGAGCTCCGATATCGTGCTCCTGCGCACGTTTTTGGGAGCCCTCTCGCTTGTCACCATCCTGGCCATCACCCAACGCCATAAGCTGCAGGCGCCATCTCGTCCCCGCGAAGCCGCAGCCCTCCTTCTCTCGGGAGCCGCGCTGGGCGCCAGCTGGATTTTTCTGTTCCGCGCCTACCAGACGATCGGCGTCGGCGTATCCTCGCTGCTGTACTACTGCGGTCCCATCATTGTCATGGCACTCTCCCCGCTCATCTTTGGCGAAAAGCTGACCGGCGGCAAAATCGCCGGCTTTGTCGCCGTTGCTTGTGGTGCTTTTCTCATTGCAGCGCAAGGTCTAGGCGGCAATATGCCCATTGCGGGTATCGTCTGCGGCATCGCCTCGGCATTTTGCTATGCGCTGATGGTCATCGCCAGCAAGGGCGCGCCACACATCGAAGGCCTCGAGAACTCCACGCTCCAGGTGAGCGCCGCCTTTGTTACCGCGCTGGCCCTCACGCTCATCACGCAGGGCGCTCCCTCATTCCTGTCCGCCGGCGTCGCCACCAGTATTGATTGGCGCGCCGTCGTCATGCTCGGCGTCGTCAACACCGGCATCGGTTGCCTGCTCTACTTTAGTGCCGTCGCCAAGCTGCCCGTCCAGACCGTCGCGGTCGTCGGCTACCTCGAGCCGCTTTCGGCCGTCGTGTTCTCGGCCGTCCTTTTGGGCGAAGCCATAACACCGGTCCGCCTGATGGGCGCCGCGCTTATCATCGGCGGCGCGATCTTTTGCGAACTCGCCGGCAAACGCGCAAACGCCAAGGCTGGCATCGCCCAGCCAGCACGTGCTTAATAGCCCCTGCTTTGAAATGCCACCTGCGTACACGAATAATCCCCAGCTGAGGATTATTGTCTAAAACACCCCGATGTGCCAAACTGCTCTTATATGTATAAAGATGGCATAAAGGTCTATTGCTCTTGGCAGAGGCCGGATGTCTAAGGGAGTCCACGTGGCACACAACAAACTGGAGGCAAACCTCCAAGGCCAGCATGGGCAGGGCGGGCACGGAGCCATTCCCCTCTCCGCCGGCATGCTGCTCGTTACGCTCGGCGTCGTCTACGGCGACATCGGCACGAGCCCCATGTACACCATGAAATCAATCGTCGCCAACAACGGCGGCATCGGTACCGTCAGCGAGGATATGATCCTGGGCGCGCTTTCGCTCGTCATCTGGACCATGACGCTCGTGACCACGGTCAAGTATGTACTGATCGCCATGAAGGCCGATAACCATAACGAGGGCGGCATCTTCGCCCTGTTCAGCCTCGTACGCAAGGTGGCGCCGTGGCTGATCCTTCCCGCCATGATCGGCGGCGCGGCGCTGCTCGCCGACGGTATCCTCACCCCCGCGGTCACGGTTACCACGGCCATTGAGGGCCTGCGCACCATCGAGTGGGGCCACGCACTATTGGGTGACGGGCAAACCAACGTCATCATTATCACCATCATCATTATCTGCGGCCTGTTTGCCATGCAGCGCGCCGGCACCTCGTCAATCGGCAAGCTCTTCGGCCCGCTCATGACGCTGTGGTTCCTGTTCTTGGCTGGCGCCGGTCTGTTCAACATGCTCGGCAACCTGTCCATCCTACGCGCGCTCAACCCCATCCGCGGCATCATGTTCTTGTTCTCGCCCATCAACCATTCGGGCATCATGGTGCTCGGCTTTGTCTTCCTGTCGACAACCGGTGCCGAGGCGCTCTACTCGGACATGGGCCACGTGGGCAAGGCAAACATCTATGCATCATGGCCATTTGTTAAGGCGGCCCTTATCCTCAACTATCTGGGTCAAGGCGCTTGGCTGCTCGCCAATAACTCCAACCCCCAGATGCTCGCGATGGATATCGTCAACCCGTTCTATATGATGCTTCCCGAGCCCCTGCGCCCCTTTGCCATCGTGCTTTCGGCCGTGGCGGCCATCATCGCCTCGCAGGCGCTCATTACCGGCTCGTTCTCGTTGGTTTCGGAGGCAACGCGCCTCAACCTTATGCCGCACCTGCGCATCCACTACCCCAGCGACACCAAGGGCCAGCTCTATATTCCGCTCGTCAACAACATCATGTGGGTCGGCTGCATCTTCATCGTGCTGCTGTTCCAAAACTCCGAGCGCATGGAGAGCGCCTACGGCCTCGCCATTACCGTGACCATGCTCATGACCACGACGCTTTTGACGAGCTATATCGCTGGCATTCTCAAGCACAAGCTGGGCGCCTGCGTCTTCGCCCTGCTCTTCGGTGCCATTGAGCTGTGCTTCTTCGCCTCGTGCCTCACCATGTTCTTTGACGGCGGCTACGTCATGATCTTCTTGGCCTCGCTGCTGTTTGGCCTTATGTACGTGTGGCGCCGTGGTACTGCCATTGAGCGCACGCAAACGATCCTGCTGCCCGTCTCCAAGTACATCGATCAGCTCAACCGCCTGCGCAACGACGAGACCTATCCCGTGCTCGCCGACAACCTGGTGTTCCTCACCAACAGCCCCGATCCGCTCACGCTCGACCGCGACGTGCTCTATTCCATCCTGGACAAGCATCCCAAGCGCGCCAAGGCATACTGGTTCATCAACGTGCACGTTACCGATGAGCCCTATACGCACGAGTATTCCGTCGAGACCTTTGGCACGGACTTCCTCTTCCGCGTTCGCCTGGACCTGGGCTTTAAGGTCAACCAGCGCGTCAACGCCTATCTGCGTCAGATCGTCGGCGACCTGATGGCTTCGGGCGAGCTGCCGCCGCAGCACCACACCTACTCCATCTACGAGACGCGCGGCAACGTGGGCGACTTCCGTTTTTGCATGCTGCGCAAGATGCTCGCCCCCGAAACGGACATCAACCGCAATGACCACCGCGTGATGGCCATCAAGTACGCCGTCCGCCGCGCCTGCGGAAGCCCGGCACGCTGGTACGGTCTTGAGAACTCGGCCATCATCATCGAGTACGTGCCGCTGTTTGCCCGCATGCGCCCGGTCGTTAAGCTCATGCGCACCCAGGTGCCGCTCGAGGTTCAGATTGAAGAGGCCGAGGAAATGGAAGTCGACATCTTCTCGGACGACTTGGTCAACGGCAACGAGGCCGGTAGGGACATGAACATCGATCCCACCGAGCTGCTCGAGAGCGTCGCCGATACGCCCGAACAGCAACTCGACGGACTCGAGAGCACCCAGTTCAACGACGCCAACTTCTAACACGCCACCAGCCATTGACGACAACGGCCTCGCATCTCATAAGAGGTGCGAGGCCGTTTTATGTCGCAACGGACCAGTGAGCTACGAACGACGCGGCTCGGGAACCACGAGCCTATCGGGGCTCGCGCCCTCGGCATCCATCAGGCTCACGTAGCGAATCGACGGATCCCCATACATCGCGTAGTAATAATTGCCCGTGCGCGCGCTAAAGCATCCGGTGTAGATTGTCTTCTCGAACTTGCCATCGCCCATCCTGGACGCCCCCTCGATCATCACCACGCCCTCGAGCGAGCGGAACATGCGAACGACGTTTTCGGTCTCGCTCTCCTTTTGCGGGTAATTGGCATTGAGGTACGCCGCCTTTACAAAACGGCTCGGCGAATAGCAATCGCCCGGAATGCCGCGCATGCCGGCACCGGCTCCATAGGGCTTGAGCTCGGCGCCACGCCATGTCGCCGTCTGCGGAAAATCGCTTGTGGCGGTGATATAGGTGCGCAGGTTTTCCATGTGCCACGGGAAGGTCGGCTGGTTGGCAAGGGTGTCGACCGGATCGTCGTATACATGCAGGCCGTCAGCCATCATCTCGACCACGATGCTGCGCTGGCTGTCGCCGATAATCCAATGGAGCAGCGACACGCCCAACCCCTCTCCGGCGGATTTGGCGACAATCACCGTGTCGCGCAGCGCGGCCTCGACCTCATCGACCGTCGAGAACGTCGCTGCCACCCACAGGGGAAACTCATAGGCCGCGATATTGGTCTTGCCGTTGACAGGGTCCTCGGCATACTCGGCATAACCCGGGAAATTGAGACCCGCCACGGCGAGGCCCGCATCGTTGCCGCAATCGAAGAACATAGGGTAGTTCCTGTAATCGATGCACATACCGATCACCGCGTGCGCCGCTGTCGCGTCGTCGATAAACGAATACGGAATGTGAAACCCGCGCGGCATCACGCGAACCTGTTGGCCGTAGTCAAAGCTCCAGTCGAGGTTGCGGCCCAGATACATGTGGCCAGAATTATCGGTGAATCGAATACTCGTACACATAGCGCCTCCTAGCTTTACGTTCTTGCTAATTTCATTGTCTCCAAACAAAAAGGCGCTAAACACAAAAGCCCGGACATGACAACAATGTCACGCCCGGACCAAAAGAGACGAAGTGCGGTGCTTTGGTCCCCTTAGACCAACTTTCCAAGACAGTGATCGATCATATGCTGGATCATCTGTGCCTCAAAGCCCGCGTAGTCGCGGCGGCACTCCTTCATCTTGCCGTCGACGATCTGGTCAAAGGCAACCTTGCACTTGATGTAGCGCGTGGACTTGGTGACCTCCTCGTGCGTCAGGCAGCTCTCCTCCATCTTGCTGGCGCCCAGGCCAAACACCAGACGGGGGTTGTAGAGCACGTGGGGCTCGCCGGCATCGTCCAGGTAGACGCAGACCTTCTTGGTAACGCCAATCTGATTGGCGGCCAAGCAGCCGGCATCATCGAGCGACTTGATGGTATCAATCAGATCCTGAGCGACCGATTCGTCCTCGACAGTCGCAACCTCGCAACGCTGAGACAGGATAGCCTCGTCGCGGCAGAGCTCTTTAATCATACGTTCCTCCATAGGGTCGTTGTAACTGCTTAAGTATACGGTACCCACACATTTTCATGCGAAAAATACCATCCGTCTGCTACAAAGCGCCGAACATCAACATGCGAGGAACATCAACCTTTCAAAGGCGATATAGTAGTTGAGTTCGTGTCAATCGGCCTAAACTCGGGGCCGAACAAGGAAAGGGTATGCATGGACGAACTATTTCACGTCAGTGAGCGCAAGTCCACAATCGGGACCGAACTTCGCGCTGGACTGACAACATTCCTGGCGATGGCCTACATCATCGCCGTCAACCCTGCGGTGCTCTCGGGCGCTGGCATCGATGCGGGAGCGCTCGCCTGCGCCACCTGCCTGGGCGCCGGCATCATGACCATCTGCATGGGCATCTTCGCCAACCGCCCGCTCGCCTGCGCGTCGGGCTTAGGCGTCAACGCGATGATCGCTGGAATCACCACCACCGTCTGCGGCGGTGACTGGCACGTGGCCATGAGCGTCATCTTCCTTGAGGGCGTCGTCATCTTGCTGCTCGTGCTTTGTGGCCTGCGCGAGGCCATCATGGACGCCATCCCGGTTGTCCTGCGTCACGCCATCTCGGTGGGTCTGGGCCTGTTCATCGCCATGATTGGCCTGTGCGATGCCGGCATTGTCACCGCTGGCGCCGGTACACTCGTCGGTCTGGGCGACATCACCTCCCCCACCTTCATCGTCGGCATCATCTCCATCCTGGTGACAGTCGCCCTCGCCTGCCGCAACGTCCCCGGCTCGCTGCTCATCGGCATCGTCGTCGCCGTCATCGCCGGTATCCCCCTAGGTGTGACCCAGGCTCCGACCGGTATCATCGCCCCGCTCGACTTCTCGAGCATCGGTGGCCCCATCGCCGACGCCGGCGGCGTGCCTGCCATCGTTAAGGTCCTTACCGACCCCGCGCTCCTCGTCATCTCGTTCTCGTTGCTCATGAGTGACTTCTTCGACACCATGGGCACCGCGATGGCCGTGGCCAAGCCTGTCT
>URWM01000044.1 GCA_900551655.1 uncultured Collinsella sp. | reverse complement strand
ACGAGATTCCTCTACGTCTCGTGGGCTCGGAGATGTGTATAAGAGACAGGGGCTCGGCGGCTCGGCGACGACCGGTGTCGGTGACTACTTCTACTTCGACACCTCCGGCGGCAAAGTCAAAGGCACAATCCGTCTGGTTCTGTTCCTCGGCCACCTGTGGTACGGCTCGTTTGCCGGTCTTCGTTGCGCGAACTCGTGGAACGGGTCCGGTGGGGTCGCTTGGTGCTTCGTCTCCCGGCTTTCTGCTACGGGCCGTAGCCGGGGGTGAATCAGGGCGTAGCCCTGAGAGGGGGCTGGCCCCCTCCTAACTCCAAACAGGGATTCACGGTGAGGGCGGCGCTGGTTTCTGGTTCAGTTCCTCGGCAACCTGAGGAACGGCTCGAATGCCGGTCTTCGTTACGCGAACTCGAGGAACAGGTCCGGTAGGGTCACTTGGAACTTCGTCTCCCGGCAATCTGTCTATAAATCTCTACTCGCACCGTGTCTACCGCGCCCGCCGCTTTCTGGCGGGACGCGGCTCTGCCTGACTCCTGTGCGTTGGGGCACTCGAGCCGCTCCTTGCCGCCAAGGTCGGCTTCTGGCAGGTGTCGAGCGGCGTCAAGGGCAAGGGCGCGGCGCTGGGGATGCGCAAGCTCAGGCGCGAGGTTCACCGCTTCGCCTATCACGTACACGTCGACATCTGCAACTGCTACGGCTCGATGCAGACGGCGATAGTGGAGGGTCTGGTGGCGCGATACGTCAAGAACAGCCAAGTCCTCTACCTGCTCCATTCGCTGCTGTCGACGATGAACGGCGTCCTTATCCTCGGCAGCTACCTGTCGCTCCGGTTGGCGGCGTTCGTGATCTCGTTCGCGTACCACGCGGTCGAGGAGGCGGCGAAGGAGCGGCGCGGCAAGCGCGTGAGGCTCGCGGGATGCCAGGTGTGGTACGCCGACGACGGCTATTTTCTCGGCAACTCAAAGCGCTCGCTCAGGAAGGCCGCGGCCATCGCCGCGCGCGTTTTGGGGCGGCTAGGATTGTCGCTGAAACCGTGGAAGGTGAGGCGCAACGGCGCCGAGCCCATCGACTTCGCGGGCTATCGCATCTGGTGCGCTCTCGGGCGCCGGGTCGACTTGCGAAAGAGGCTCTGGAAACGACTGCGACGCGCGTTCGCGCGCTACAGGCGCAGGCGCACCGAGCGGTTGGCGAGGCGCGTGTGCTCTTACTGGGGCTGGCTGAAAACGGCCGTCATGGAGCACCAGATGAACGGTAGGCGGTGCATATTCAACGCGGCGAGGGCCGTGGGTTAGGAGGTAATTTATGGTTGTGAAGTCTGAGCGAACGGGCGAGAGGCCCGAGGCGGTCGAGATCGCGGGGACCGACGTCTGGTTGCGCCGCGGCATCGCCGAGGGCGAGCGCGAGGAGCAGGGCGGCGAGGGCGGTTCCGTCAAGGTGAAGGTGTTCACCTACGAGGAGCTGCACTTCACCGACCCGACTGGCGAGCTGACGGTCGAGGGTGCAAAGGCCGACTTTGACACCGTCTGGGCGGCACACGAGGCGGACGGCATGAGCATGGAGGAGCAGATCGCATCGCTCCAGCAGCAGGTCGCCGACTCGCAGGCGGCCCTTCTCGAGCTCGGCGACATCGTTGGAGGTGAGTAACTTGGCGAAGATCTACTACCGCGCCGTGAAAAGCGGCAAGCGCACGCTCGAGAGCGTTCCCGAGCGCTGGCGCGACGAGGTGCGCCAGATGCTAGAGGCAGACGGCGAGTAGGGAAGGGCCCCGGCTTCGGTCGGGGCCCTTTTCCGTTATGCGCGGGTGACCATGCGTGCCGACGATTGGAGGCGGCGCATGGCGAAAGATAGCGCTCACGAGTTCTCAGACGCCGAGATTCGGGCGTTCGAGCGCGAGGTGGCGGGAGTGTACGGCGAGGCGAGCAAGACGGCCTACGCCAACCTCAAGCGCTATCTGGCGCAGTTCGAGGCCGACGACGAGAAGATGCGCGAGCGGCTCGAGGCCGGCGAGATCACCAAGGCGCAATACAGGTCTTGGCGAAGCGGGAAGATCGCGGCGGGCAGGCGCTACCGAATCGTGCTCAAGCAGTGCGCCGAGGCAATGACGCGCGCGAACGTCGTCGCGGCCGCCGCCATCGAGGGCAGGCTGCCCGAGGTCTACGCCGAGAACTACAACTACGGCACGTGGCAGGTCGAGAGCGCCGTTGGCGTTGACACGGCCTACGCACTGCAGGACGCCTCGACCGTTCAGAGGCTGCTCACCGACCACGACAGCTACCTGCCAAAGCCGTCCGTCAACGTCGCCAAGGACGTGGCGTGGAACCGCCGGCTCATCGCCAACCAGATCATGCAGGGCATGCTGCTCGGTGAGTCGATACCGAAGATAGCCAAGCGCATGCAGGACGTGACGGGGGCGAACCGCGCGGCGGCGTTGCGTCTGGCGCGCACCTCGACGACGGCGGCGGAGAACGCCGGGCGCGTCGACAGCTACAAGAGGGCCAAGGGGCTCGGTATCAAGGTGCAGCAGGAATGGGTGGCGACGCTCGACCTGCGCACGCGCTCGAGCCACAGGAAGATTGACCGCGAGAAGGTCGAGGTCGGCGAGAAGTTCAGCAACGGGTGCCGCTATCCCGGCGACCCGGAGGCGCCGTATGCCGAGACGTGCAACTGCCGCTGCACGCTGGTGGCGTGCTGTGACGGACTCGACGTGCTCGACGGCGAGCGGTTCAGCCGACTGCCCGAGGGCATGACCTACGAGGAATGGAAGGCGGGCAAGCCCGCCGTCACCGGAGCCAAGCCCGCCGACCGCACCATCTCCGAGTTCATGGAAATGCCCGGAACCAAGCGCAAGCTGGATACGGCGGGCGTGTCCAAGACCGAGGCGCGCAAGCGGCTCTCGCGGCAGCTCGAGGGCTACGGCATACCGTCAAGCGGTTTCAGGAAGATGTCCGCGGGCGACCAGCAGAAGGTGCTCGACGCGGCGCTTGCGCCCGGTTCGACGCCCATTGTCAACGGCCGGCGCGTTTTCAAGGAGATCAAGGGCGAGCATTCCGCAGGCTCCGACCTTGCCAAGGTCAACCCGAACTTTAAGACAAAGAAGGACAAAGACGGCAGGTACTCGTACAACTGCCAAAGGTGCGTTCCGACGTATGAGGCGAGACGGCGTGGGCTCGACGTCGTTGCGAAGCCGGTTAAGATGAACAAGTGGGGGAAAATATCGGCATATGACCCCTTCGCGCGCGCCGAGTCGTACAAAAAGGTGTTTCCGGGGGCCACTTGGAAACGTGGTGGCGATAAGCCGGAGAAAGAAATAACGTCATTCCTCCTTGCGGTAAACGGGGACGCGAGGGCCGAGGTCTCCGTTTCCTGGGACCACGCGCTTTGCGGCAAGAGCGGACGACACGTTTTCGTTGCGGAAAAGACGGGAAACGCTATCAAGTTCATAGACCCACAGAGCGGTGATGAGGACGTGAGCTGGTATTTTGGTATAATCAAGGCCGAGGAGACGGAGTTCGCGCGAGTTGACGATGCCGAGTTTGGCGACCTTATCGACGAGTGCCTGACGACAAGAGGTTGATATGCTCACATTGGAAGAGGCCATAAAGCCGATTCTGGAAGAGGAGGCCGTAGACGGATACGGCCCAGTGTGCGCATACGAGGGCAAATATCATTGGTTCGTCGGTTTCGGCTTCGATGGAAAGATGACCCCGGGCGACACTCCTTATGCCATCGACAAGGAAACGGGCAGGATTGACTTCTTTCCGATTCCATTTTTCCTCAGAGGCGAGAGTCCATCGGCTATCGAGCTTGAGATGGACAAGGCCCACGAGGTAAAAGTCCAATAGATCACAGCAGGCCCCGCCACGGCGGGGCTTTTTTCATGCCGCGTGACCGTGCCGCGACACTGCCCGCAGAGAGATTGGGGCAGGCATGAAAGAGCTATTCACTTGTGCGAACTGCGGCGACTGCGCCGTAAAGCTGGGCTTCGGCTTCACGTTCCCGGATACCTACATCTGCACGCAGCGCGGCGACGAGGTCGAGCCCGACGACGGCTGCACGCTCGGGTGCGAGGGCGTGCCGGTGCAGGCCATCGAGGCCATCGAGGCGGACGTCAACGGCCGCGTTGGCTACGGCTGCGAGGTGCTCGACTGATGGCTTACGGGCTCGTTGGCGGCGTCGGCGACCACGGGCGGCACGGCACCCTCATCACCGAGGAGATCGTAAACGCCGCGAAGCTGGATACCGCCGAGTGCATCGAGATACGGCAGAACAACATCGAGCAGGTCGAGAAGGCCCTCCTGCGCGCCTATAAAACGGGCCTAGAGGAGATAGGCCTCGTCGCGGAGGGCTATGCCAAGGCGACGTGCCCGGTCGACACGGGCAGGTTGCGCAACTCCGTCACGCACCTACTCAAAGGCTACGACTGCTTCATCGGCACCAACGTCGAGTACGCGCCGTACGTCGAGGAGGGGACTTCCCGCATGAAGGGCAAGCACTTCCTGCGCAAGGCGGCAACGGGTCACGGCGACACGTACCGGGCGATTCTCGAGAAGCACCTGAGGGGTGGCGCGTAGGGCCGCGTTACTCCGCTTGGATACTCACCCTTGCCGCGAGGTATTGCGGCGCGGGCCCTGCCGGGGCAACAGGCTGGGACCCGCCCATTCCGAAGCAAGGGAGATTCTGTTGGCACTCACGCGAAAGATGCTCAAGGCAATGGGCATCGAGGACGAGAAGATCGACCAGATCATCGAGGAGCACGCCGAGAGCGTGGACGCGCTCAAGGCGCAGCGCGACGAGCTCAAGGAGGCCGCGGGCAAGGCGGACGGCTACAAGAAGGAGCTGGACGCGCTCAAGGCCAAGGGCGAGGACGCGGGCGAGTACGAGGAAAAGTACAAGGCTGCCGTCAAGAACCTAGAGGACTACAAGGCCAAGGTCGCCGGAGAGAAGGCCGCAGCCGAGAAACGCGGCCTGTACCGAAAGCTGCTCGAGTCGGCAGGCGTGGACCCCAAGCGCATCGACACCGTTCTCAAGGTCTCCGACCTCGAGGGCGTGACCGTCAAGGACGGCGCTATCGAGGACGCGGACAAGCTGACCGAGGGCATCAAGGCCGACTGGGCCGACTTCATTGCGACCACGACCGTCAAGGGTGCCGACGTGGCCCACGCCCCCAAGGGCGAGGGCGGCAAGGACATCAACGAAATGAGCACCGCCGAGTACATGAAGTACAAGGCGGAGCAGAGAGGCTAAGGGGTATCTATGTCGAACACCATCCTTACACCCAACATCATCGCCAACGAGGCGCTGGACGTTCTGCGCACCAACGCCGTCATGGCCAACCTCGTCCACCGCGACTACTCCTCCGAGTTCGTCGCAGGCGTGGGCGACACCATCACCGTCCGCAAGCCCGCCACCTTCGAGGCCAAGGAGTTCACTACCGAGGTCGAGGTGCAGGACGCAACGGAGGGCAAGGTTCCCGTCAAGATGGACAAGCTGCTCGACGTGACGTTCGCCGTCACGTCCAAGGAGCTGACGATGGGCATCGTCGACTTCTCCGCGCAGTTCCTCGTCCCCGCGATGCAGGCCTTCGCCGACAAGATCGACGGCTACCTGCTCGCGCTCGAGAAGGACGTCACGAACCGCGTCGACCACACCAAGGGCGCCATCGCCGTGGCGGACATCATCGCCGCCCGCAAGTTCCTCGTGGACGCCAAGGCGCCATCTACGGAGCGCCGCTTCGTCTACGGCTCCCAGGCCGAGGCCGACCTGCTCAACACCGAGGCGTTTACCAATGCCTCCGCCGTCGGCGACAACGGCACCGCCCTCAAGGAGGCATCGCTTGGCCGCAAGTACGGCCTCGACTTCTACTGCGACCAGAACGTTCAGAAGACGACCGCCGAGACGGCGAACTACACGCCGTCCATCGCGTTCCACAAGAACGCCTTCGCGCTCGTGACCCGCCAGCTCGAGATGCCGCTCGGCGCGCCCAAGGCCTTCTCTACCTCCTACGACGGCTTCGGCCTGCGCGTAGTCCAGGGCTACGACCAGAAGACCAAGACCGACACCGTCTCCATCGACATGCTCTGCGGCGTCAAGACCCTCAGCCCCGAGCTCGCCGCTGTCATCACCGATAAGCGATAGGCGCAGAGATGCTCGAGCAGGTGCTTCTGTCGCTGCGTAACTGGTTCGTCGCTGACAAGCGCACGGGGCGCGTCCGTATCGAGGACGGCCGCCTCGTGCCGCCCGCGGCCCTCGGCCTCAAGGAGGGCCAGTACGTCCGCATCACGGGCTCGACCTTCAACGACGGGCTGCACGCGTGGCCCTACAACGGGCTCACGGACGAGGAGTTCGTCGGCACCGTCTGGGCGCTTGCCATCCCGCAGACCGTGGTCGACCTCGCTGACGAGATCGCAGCGTGGCAGACCGAGCACGCCAAGGAGCTGGACAGCCCCTACGCATCCGAGAGCTTCGGCGGCTACAGCTACACGCGCGTCGGCGGCGACGGCTCGCCCATCACGTGGCGCCAGCAGTTCAAGAGCCGTCTCGACCCATGGAGAAAGCTGTGAGCCGCCTGTACGAGCGCATGGCGGTGGCGTGCGCGAGGCTCGTCGCAAAGACCGAGCCTGACGGCGAGGGCGGCTTCAAGACCGTCCTCGCCGTCGGCGACGGCTTCGCGGCGGCGATCGTGCGCGACAGCTCCACGGCCTCGCGTATCGCGGAGCACGACGGCGTGAGGAACGTCTACACCGTGACCACCGACGAGCCGCTGCGGTACGGCGACCTCTTCCAGCGTGCGTTCGACGGGCAGGTATTCCGCTGCACGTCGAACGCGGACGACGGCGCCGCGCCGTGCTGCGCGTCGTTCAGCTTCGGCCAGTGCAGCGCGGAGGAGTGGGAGGTGCCGGATGGCGACTAAGGCGGCAGCGCTGCAGGCGTGGCTCGAGGGCTTCGGGCTGCCCGTGTACCGCGACTCGGCGGTGCCGGGCGAGGCGAAGATGCCCTACATCACCTACGACCTGCCGACCGCGTCGTTCGGCACGCAGTGCAACTCCGAGGTGAACCTCTGGTACCGGACCTCGTCCGAGGCCGCGCCCAACGCCAAGGCCGAGGAGGTCGCCCGGGCGCTGGGGCTGTCGGGCGTGCTGCTGCCGTGCGACGGCGGCGGCATGTGGGTGATGCAGGGCGATCCGTTCTGCAACGCCATGGCCGACGAGGACAACGCCGTGAAGCGCCGAATCATCAACCTGACCATTGAGTACATGACCAGCTACTAGGAGGTCATATGTCTAAGTTCACGCGCATCCCCGAGAACACGTTCAAGGAGATCGTCATCAACGCGGGCCTGCTCGCCACGAATTTCAACCCCAAGACCGCCGAGGTCGCGGAGTCCGAGCTGATGGGCGCGACGAGCGGCGGAACCAGCTTCGCCGCCACGCCCAGCTTCATCGACTACGGCGAGGACATCGACAACTGCCCCGCCAACACGATGGAACTGAAGCGCATCGACAGCATCGAGGCCAAGCTGAGTGGCACGTTCGTGACGCTGAACACCGCGCTCGGCAAGAAGCTCGCGGCCGCAGCCGACGAGACCGAGGGGAAGATCGTCCCGCGCTCCGCGCTCTCGGAGGAGGACTTCGCCGACATCTGGCTCATCGGCGATTACTCGGGCGAGAACGGCAACGGCTATATCGCCATCCGCCTCATCAACGCGCTCAACACGGGCGGTCTGCAAATCACGACGCAGAACAAGGCCAAGGGCCAGTTCGCGTTCGAGTTCACGGGCCACTACTCAATCAAGAACCCAGAGATCGTGCCCTACGAGCTGTATATCAAACAGGAGATTGGAGCCTAACCATGAAGCTTGAGAACCTTAACGCCGACGAGTTCCAGAACGCCATGTGCCTGCTGGCGGACGTTGCCGAGGACGTCATGAACGGCGAACTCGGCGCGAAGGCCAAGGCCGCCTACGCCAAGTTCCGCTCCGACTCCGCCAAGGCCAAGGCCAAGGCGACCGCCAAGGCCAAGGGCGACCCCGAGGCCGCGAAGGCAGCCGCCACCGCCGAGGTCAACGGCCTCGCCGTGGACATGGTGGTGGGGCTTCTGCCCGACGTGCTGCGCCAGGGTGGCGAGATCAGCTACAAGCTGCTCGCCGCACTCGACGGCCAGACGCTCGAGGAGTACAAGGCCGACTTCACCGCCAAGAAGTGGGTGAACGACATCAAGGATGCCATCGACGGTATCGACGGCATCAAGGACGTCCTGGCTCCTTTTTTTGGATAGCCGCCGAGGACCCATCTCACATATGGCTCTGTCTGGGCGAGTACGTCGGGCCACGGCGTGCTCGCCCTTTCTCTAGGTACATGGTCGCGCGGTGGCGCGAGCGGGACGAGCGGGAGGCGTTCCGCGTGTACCTGAGCGAGTCGGTGCGCCTCATGGCGCAGGGGAAGTGGCTCAAGGAACCCTTCCTGAGCATCGTCAACGGCGGTGCGGGCGATGGGTCCGAGGCGGAGGACACGCGCGGCGGCGACGAGATCGCCGCAGACATCATCGAGCGGATGGGATTGAAGGTGGTCTAGGTGAACCTTCTCGACCTGATGATTAAGGTCGGCCTCAAGGACGAGGCCAGTGGCAAGGTCGAGGGCGTGGCCTCGAAGGTCGTGGGCACGCTCGGCAAGGCCGGCGCGACCGCCGCCAAGGCGATAGGCGTTGGCGTCGCCGCCGTGGGGGCGGGCGTCGCCGCCATCACGGGCATGAGCATGAGCGCATACGCCTCATACGAGCAGAACGTCGGCGGCATCCAGAAGATTTTCGGCAACATGGGCAAGTCGCTCGACGAGTACGCCGCGCTTACGGGACAGACCGTCGAGCAGTGCTCCGGTAAGTGGGAGCAGCTCGAGCAGGCGCAGACCACGGTGCTCGCAAACGCCGACGCAGCCTACAAGACGGCCGGCATTAGCGCCAACCAATACATGGAACAGGTGACGGGCTTCTCGGCCTCGCTCGTTTCCTCACTGGGCGGCGACACGGTAAAGGCCGCGAAGTACGCCAACACGGCCATGGTCGACATGAGCGACAACGCGAACACCTTCGGCACGGCGATGGAGGACCTCCAGAACGCGTACCAGGGCTTTGCGAAACAAAATTACACGATGTTGGACAACCTCAAGTTGGGTTACGGCGGCACCAAGGAGGAGATGCAGCGCCTCGTCAAGGACGCGCACGCCGTCAACTCCGCCTGTCTCTTATACACATCTCCGAGCCCACGAGACGTAGAGGAATCTCGT
>URWM01000043.1 GCA_900551655.1 uncultured Collinsella sp. | reverse complement strand
CCAACGCCATCCGCATGTTCATCGCCGCGTTCAATCGCTGCGGCACCTTTCCGTTTGACATCTCGCCCAACGGGGCCTTTGGCAAAGAGTGTCCTCAACAGCTAGTCGTTGAAGAACGTCCCCAATGACTAGTCGTCGGGAGGAGGTCGGCATGCTCAATGCGATGATTTGGGCGCTTGCCTGTTTTGGCGTCGTCGCTGCCGATATTGCCCTGAGCGTGGTTTTGTTTTCCGCTCTGGGCGTCGCGTCAGTGTTCATGGGTTTTTCGATCGATGACCTCGACATTCAATTGCTTCAGGCTGCCGCGCAGATGGCGTCGTTTTTGATGGCGCTGCTGTGGTGGCATTATCTGTGGCCGCGTTCGTTTATGGCACGCCGGCAAAGCGAGCACCCGCTCGGCGGGGGAGCGCGTGGGGCGTGGAAACGCATCGCCCGCGTTATCGTGATCGGCCTGGCCCTGCAGGTGGTTGTTGGCTACGTGACCGACGCCGCGCTGTCGCTGTTGCCCGATGCCGCGGCCGACTACAGCGAGCTTGTCGAGGAAACAGGCATGGGCGACACGAGCTATCTGGCCGTCCTGACCACGGTGCTCGGCGCTCCGTTTTGCGAGGAGCTGCTGGTGCGTGGTATCATTTTTGAGTTTTCGCTCCGAGCATTTAACCCACAGTGCCGTCCGCTCTGGAAGCGTCGGCGTCGCGCGCGGGCGCAAGGCGTCGCCATGGTGCCCTGGGCGGCGCCGGACAAGCGAGGCATCGCCGCGGCGATTGTGCTGCAGGCGGCCATCTTTGGCTTTATGCATATGAACTGGGTGCAGGGCTGCTACGCCGGCGTCGCCGGTCTGGTCTTTGGCTGGGTGCTCGTGACCACCGGAAAGCTTCGCTACACGATCCTGCTGCATTTTGCCTTTAACGCCGGGTCGTATCTCATGACGTTGCTGTGGTTTGTGAACACGCCGCTCGACGTGATAATCACGGTCGCGATCGCCGGCGTGATCCTGGTGGAGGCAATGCGCTCGCTGCGCCAAGCGTGCCAGCAGAGTGCTGCGAGCGCATCTACCGCATTCCCGCACTAATTGCGGCGTCCACCTCCGTTGGCACCCTGACGCCCCTGAGCTGCACGGTTGCGCCCGGCAGTGTTCTGCGCACGCGACATGCCGCTGTGCCCCTTGCTGCCCTTAGGCCCCTTGCCGGCACCGCTAGCGCCACCGTGCGGCTTGCCGCCCTTCTTGCCGGTGCCATGCCCACCGCCAGCAGATGTCTCGCCCGGGCGCGGGGGCACGGGGCGAATCAGGCAATGCTTGGTGTAGCCGATCAGGTCACGACGCCCGGCCTTCTCCAGCGCCTCGCGCACGAGCTTGTAGTTCTCGGGCTTGCGGTATTGGATGAGCGCACGCTGCATGGCCTTTTCGTGCGGGTCGCGCGCCACATAGATCGGCTGCATGGTGCGCGGGTCCACGCCGGTGTAGTACATGCAGGTCGACATGGTTGACGGCGTGGGGTAGAAGTCCTGCACCTGCTCGGGCATGTAGCCCATGTCGCGCACGGCCTCGGCAAGGTCCACGGCTTCCTTCATGGTCGAGCCGGGGTGGCTCGAGATCAGATACGGCACTACGTACTGTTTAAGTCCGTATTCACGGTTCAAGCGCTCAAATTTGCGACAGAACGCATCGTAGACGGCGCGGCTCGGTTTGCCCATTACGGAGAGCACCGCATCGCTCACGTGCTCGGGTGCCACGCGGAGCTGGCCCGAGACATGATGTTCCAGCAGCTCGCGCAAAAACTCGTCCGAGGCATCGGCCATGGTGTAGTCAAAGCGGATGCCGCTGCGCACGAAGACCTTTTTGACGCCCGGCAGCTGGCGCAGGTCGCGTAGCAGCTGCGTGTAGCCGCTCTCGTCGACCACCATGTTCTTGCACACGCTCGGCCACAGACAGCGTTTGTTCTTGCACACGCCGTGCTTGAGCTGCTTGTCGCAGGCCGGGCGGCTAAAGTTTGCCGTCGGTCCGCCCACGTCGTTGATATAGCCCTTAAACTCGGGGTCGTGCGTGAGCAGCTCGGCTTCGCGCATGATCGAGTCGTGGCTGCGCATCTGCAGCACGCGACCCTGGTGGAAGGTGAGCGCGCAAAACGAGCACTCGCCAAAACAGCCGCGGTTGGAGCTAATGGAAAACTTGATCTCGGCAAAGGCCGGCACGCCGCCCGCCGCGTCGTAGTCGGGATGCCAATCGCGTGCGTAGGGGAGCTCGGCCACCTCGTCCATCTCGTCGGTCGTCAACGTCGCCGATGGCGGGTTCTGCACCACATAGACGTTGTTGGGGTAGGGCTCTACCAGGCGGTGTCCGGTGATGGGGTCCATGTTTTGCTGCTGCACGTTAAAGCTGCGTGCGTAGTTGAGCTTGTCGGCGGCAAGGTCGTCCCAGCTGGGCAGCAGGTCGTAGTCGTAGACCTCGTCGAGCGAGCTGGTGCGGTAGACGGTGCCGTTGATATAGGTAATCTGATCGACGGGCAGTCCCGCGTCGAGCGCGTCGGCGATCTCGACGATCGCGTGCTCGCCCATGCCGTAGATGAGGATGTCGGCGCCCGAGTCGAGCAGCACCGAGCGCTTGAGCTTGTCCTGCCAGTAGTCGTAGTGGGCCAGGCGGCGCAGGCTTGCCTCGATGCCGCCGATGATGATGGGGGCATCCTTAAACGTCTGGCGGATAAGGTTGCCGTAGACCGTGACGGCACGGTTGGGACGGCGCCCCTCCTCGCCACCGGGGGTATAGGCGTCGGTGTGGCGGCGGTGCTTGGTCACCGAATAATGATTGACCATGGAGTCCATGTTACCGGCACTGACCAAAAAGCCCAGGCGCGGCTCGCCGAGCACGGTGATGCTGGCGGGGTCGGTCCAGTCGGGCTGGCAGATGATGCCCACCTTGTAGCCGTGCGCGTCGAGGACGCGGCTGACGATGGCCATGCCAAAGCTGGGATGGTCCACGTAGGCGTCGCCGCAGATGTAGACAAAGTCGCACTGGTCCCAGCCGCGCGCATCCATGTCGGCGCGGCTGACGGGGAGGAACTTATCGCGGCCCGGTCGCCAGGGGCGGGCGGACGTCGCTTGGGAATGCTTGGTGCGGGCGACCGTGGCCTGCGCCTTACCGCTGCGCTTTTGCTGCTGGCCCTGTTTGCCCTGCTGACTGCGCTGGTTGTTCTGAGCGTGCTGAGGCTTTTTTGCCACGATCCCTCCCGATGTTTGTATGCTGCACGTAATTGTAACCAGTCTTTTTGGGGCGGCGCTAAAAAGACTGGTGGAGTACATGAGCTGGCGGATCGGCGCGTCGATGCGGGTGTCGTTTGTTTCCAGACTGTGTATCTGCGCGTTGGGGAACCCGTCTCGCGCGCACGCCATGTTGTCAATGGGTTACAGTATGAACGGCGGCTATGTTTCCGCCAACGCACGAGAGAGTCGTCAACAAGGAGGATGCACGACGATGCAGCGTGCCAAACAGATATCGGAGTCTATTGAGCTGGGCATCATCTTGGCACTCGCCGGTGGCTTTATGGACGTTTATTCGTACATTGGGCGCGACCATGTTTTTGCCAACGCGCAGACGGGCAACATCTTGCTCGTGGGCGTGAGCATCTCGGAGGGCAATTGGGCACTTGCGGAGCGCTACTTCTTCCCTGTGGTCTCGTTTGCCGTGGGCATTATGCTTGCCGACCTGGTACACGAACGGTTTGGCAGCGTGATTCACTGGCGCCAGGTGACGGTGTTCTTTGAAGCCGTCATCTTGCTGGGCGTGAGCTTTATCCCCGGTGGCGGTTACAACCTACTCGCCAACTGCCTCACCTCGTTTGCCTGCGGCATGCAGGTCGAGAGCTTCCGCAAGATACATGGTCACGGCATCGCCACGACCATGTGCATCGGTAACCTGCGCAATGCGCTGCAAAACGTGGACGACTACATCATCACCCACAAGCGCGGCTTTTTGGAAAACGGCGTGCTGTACTTTGGCGTGATCTTTACCTTTGTGTTTGGCGCCGTGTTGGGCAACTGGTGTATTGAGCGCATGGGCCTGCACGCCATCGTCGTGGCGAGCTTGCTGCTGTTTGTCGCGTTTGCCATCATGTTCATCGACCGCGAGCGCGACTTGCGCTCTCGCTGGAAGCGCGCCTGCGAAGATTGGAAAGACGCCTGCCAAAAATAGCGGCAGGATGTGACAGGGGGGCAGTCCCTTTGTCAGATAGATCGATAATGGGGAGGGGACGGCCATCTCGGCCGCCCCTTTTTGTTTAGTGGTCTGGTGGTGACGATACCAGTTGTTGAAACGCTTTAACAATTTTGACGTTCTCACGTGTTTTTTGTTTCAAAAGCGTTAGGATGGGACTCATAGCGTGGGGCGTAATGGGTGCCCCGCACACGATGGGAGGCTATCAATGGCTAATCGTTTCGTTCTCAATACCATCTCTTATCATGGTTCCGGCGCTATCAAGGAGATCCCCGGCGAGCTCCAGCGTCGCGGCTACAAGAAGATCTTCGTCTGCTCCGATCCCGACCTGGTCAAGTTTGGCGTTACCGCCAAGGTGACCGACGAGCTCGACGCCGCCGGCATCGCTTGGAGCCTCTACTCCGAGATTAAGCCCAACCCCACTATCCAGAACGTCAAGGACGGCGTCGAGGCCTTCAAGGCCGCCGAGGCTGACGCTATCGTGACCATCGGTGGCGGCTCCTCCATGGACACCGCCAAGGCTATCGGCATCATCATCAACAACCCCGAGTTTGCCGATGTCCGCAGCCTCGAGGGCGTTGCTCCCACTAAGAACCACGCCGTGTTTACCATCGCTGTGCCGACGACCGCCGGTACCGCTGCCGAGGTGACCATCAACTACGTCATCACCGACCCCGAGAAGGTCCGCAAGTTCGTGTGCGTCGACACCAACGACGCCCCCGAGGTCGCCGTCGTCGACCCCGACATGATGGCTTCCATGCCCGCCGGCCTGACCGCCTCCACCGGCATGGACGCTCTAACCCACGCCATCGAGGGCTACACCACCAAGGGCGCTTGGGAGCTCTCCGACATGTTCCACTTTGAGGCTATTAAGCTGATCAGCGAGAACCTGCGCGACTCCGTCGCCGAGGCCAAGTCCGGCCAGCCCGGCTCCGGCCGTGAGGGCATGGCTCTTGGCCAGTATGTCGCCGGCATGGGCTTCTCCAACGTTGGCCTGGGCATCGACCACGCCATGGCTCACACCCTGTCCGCTCACTACGACACCCCGCACGGCGTCGCTTGCGCCATGCTGCTGCCGATCGCCATGGAGTTCAACAAGCCGGTTTGCGCCGAGCGTCTGGCCAAGGTTGCCGTCGCCATGGGCGTTGACACCACGGGCATGAGCACCGACGAGGCCGCCGACGCCGCCATCGCCGCCGTCAAGCAGCTCTCTGCCGACGTGAACATCCCGCACGTCTGCGAGGCCATGAAGGCTGACGAGATCGAGGTCCTGGCCAAGGACGCCATGGCTGACGCCTGCTTCCCGGGCAACCCGCGCGAGGCGACGCTCGACGACGTCATCGAGCTCTTCAAGAAGATTTGCCCGGCTGAGTAAATTACTCCCGTCGGCGGTCCCGGGCTTCCCTCCGGGCGCGTCCTCGGACATGTAAAAGGCCCCGCTGCGCGCGTTGCGCGGCGGGGCCTTTTACGTCCTGCGGAATGCGCCCGGAGGGAAGCCCGGGATCGCCTGCGTTCTTTTCTCAGATGCCGGGGTGCCGGAAAGGCGGGATGTGAGGGGCGCATTGTTGGATGGCGCCTTGTATCTGCTTATCGTGGTGGGCGCAGTTCTGGGGAGCTCGATGGGTCATCTCGCTAGGTAAAAAGATGCTTCGCGGTGGTATTGTTGCTGTGGGTTTAATTCGATATGAAAGGGTGACTTTGGTGTCCAAGATGGATTCTACGCTCTCCTATATTACTGACCAGTTGAAGGCGCTTACCTCGATTGCTTCACCTACGGGCTATACCCGTGCGGCTACTGACTATCTAATGGAAACGTTGCGCGATATGGGGTTTGGGCCCGAGCGTTCCAATAAGGGCAACGTGTTGGTTGAGCTTGGTGGCGAGGGTGAGCCGCTCGTACTGGCGAGCCATGTCGATACCCTGGGCGCCATGGTGCGCTCCATTAAGGACAATGGTCGCTTGCGTCCCACGACGCTCGGCGGGCATCAGTGGTCTACGGCCGATGGCGAGAACTGCACCGTCTACACGCGTGACGGCAATGTGTATACGGGCGTGGTCCTCAATACCGAGCCTTCGGCGCATGTGGCCGATGAGCCGGTCAAGACCATCGAGAAGAACATGGAAATCCTGCTCGACGAGAACGTTGACAGCAAGGACGATGTGCTCGAGCTGGGTATTCAGACCGGCGACATCATCGCTATGGATCCGCGTACCACGGTGACGGAGAGCGGCTACATTAAGAGCCGCTTCCTGGATGACAAGCTGTCGGCGTCGATTCTGCTGGGTCTGGCCCGCGCCGTTGCTGACGGCGAGGTGTCGCTTTCGCGCAAGGTGTCGCTGCTCTTCACCGTGTACGAGGAGGTCGGCCACGGCGGCGCTTTCGTGCCGGCCGACACGCGCGAGATGATCAGCGTTGACATGGGCTGCGTGGGCGACGACCTGGGCTGCACCGAGCGCATGGTGTCGATTTGCGCCAAGGATTCGGGCGGTCCGTACAACTACGACCTGGTGACCACGCTGTCCAACATCGCGCGCGAGCTGGAGCTCGATTACGCCATCGACGTGTACCCGCACTACGGCTCCGACGTCGAGGCCACGCTCTCGGCCGGCTACGACATTCGCCATGGTCTGATCGGCCCCGGCGTGTACGCGAGCCACAACTACGAGCGCAGCCACATCGACGGTGTGCGCAACACCTATGAGCTCGTCCGCGCCTACGTCCAGCGCTAGGGAAGTAGTTTGCGACTCGGCTGACCAATCGCTAAGGCCCGATTTCTCGGGCCTTTTTTCGCCTTAGGTCGTTTAGTATTATGATGTATGTAATATGTTAACTAAACGCGTAAATTACTTAACGAGGTGATGCGGCATATGAATACATCTGAGTACTTATCTATGGGTGATGCCGCCCGCCTGTTGGGCGTTACGAAAGCCCGCATATCGCAACTTGCCGCATCGGGAACGCTCGCGTGCGATATTGTGGGCGGACGGAAGATGGTTGAGTATGATTCTGCGCTCGCTTATCAAAAGGTCCGCAAACGTGGACGCCGTCCTGCGGCCGATGTGGGGCGCAAGTTTACGCTGATGTCGGCCGACCATGAGGTCGCGCATGTCTCATTTGATCCGACACGTGAGTTTCCCTTCGAAATCGCCGAGGTGCTCGATGCGCAGAGGATGCCGTTTGGCACGTGCTCGAGTTCTTCTCCTACGGTGAATAAACGGGAGCTCAACGTGTGGTGGAGCCATCGGTCGGTGCCTGACGTCCGCCCCGGACTCGTCTCGCGCTATCGTGAACTGGGAATTGCCAGTGGCATTGAGGTGCCGGTTCAGTGCCTGGGCCTATCGCTTTCGGATTGCTATTGGCTGCGGCCGGCCGATTGCGCCGAACTCAAATGGCAAAACATCAATTACTTTGAGAACGAATTTGAGCGATCGGCGCCCGAAGAGCGTTCGGGTTGGCTGGAAGGCATCGGTCTTAAAAATCCTGATAACACGTCCGAGGGCGAGCTCCCTAAATCGTGGATGATTCGCAACGGTGTTCGCGTTCTGGTCAAGGGATGCGGCATGGACGACCAACGGCCCTTTAACGAGGCGGTTGCAACGGCTCTGCATCGTCGCTTGCTGTCGGAGGGCGAGTTTGTTCCTTATACGGTTGAGCGGATGTTCGATGGCCCTGCGTGCCTGTGCGAGGATTTTCTTGACGGCCGCGAGGAATACGTTCCGGCTGTTTACGTTAAGAACGCCCTTGGTGGCCAGCGAGGAAGCTCGACATACGATCGATACTGTCGCTGCCTTGGCAAGCATGGTGCCGATGAGGCCGCTGTGAGAAGGTCTATGTCGCAGATGATTGTCTGCGATGCCCTTTTGGCCAACAGCGACCGCCATTGGCGAAACTTCGGCATCATCCGCAATGTCGACACCCTGGAGATAAAACCTGCTCCGCTGTTCGATAGCGGCAACTGCCTGTGGTACAACGTGCCAACTGCCGTGCTCGCAGCTGGGGAGTTTGGGTTTTCCGCTAAGCCGTTTGGGCCCGACCCTTCCGTCCAGCTGGCGCTTGCGGATTTGCTCGATTGGTTCGATTCATCGCGGCTCAACGGATTTGTTGATGAGGCGATCGAGATTCTTTCGCAGAGCGAATGGGCCACGGCGGAGGGTCGACTCGAGGCCATCCGCCGCGGCCTCGAGCGTCGCATAATCGAGGTTGGTGCCGCTGTTGAGGTACTTCGACACGTGCAGCGATAAACCCGCGGCTATTTAAGTGCGCCGGTCACGGTGCCGCCGCCCAGGACGATGTCGCCGCGGTATATAACGACAGCCTGGCCGGGGGCGATGGCGCGCTGCGGCTCGTCAAAGGTCAGCAACATTTGCCCGTCTTCGCCGCGCGTAAGGATCGCTGCCTGGTCTTTCTGTCGGTAGCGGTACTTGGCGCCCACGCGGATGCCGCCGGCATCCAGCTCGGCTTCCATGTGGTCGGCAGGGGCGCTCCAAATCCAGTCGTTGGCCGTGAGCGCCGTGGCCGTCAGGTCCTCGGCCTCGCCCAGATGCACGGTGTTGTTGACGGCGTCGACACCCGTTACGTACACGGGATGCGCCATCGCGACGCCCAGGCCCTTGCGCTGGCCGATGGTGTAGCGCAGCGCGCCGTTGTGGCGCCCGACCACGCTGCCGTCGCGCCACACAATGTCGCCCGGTGCAGCGGGATGTCCGCAACGGCGCTCGATATAGCCCGCGTAGTCACCGTCTGGAATAAAGCAGATGTCCTCGCTTTCGGCCTTCTGGGCGTTGGTAAAGCCCTGCTCGGCGGCTATGCGGCGCACGTCGCGCTCTTTGTCTAGGCCTGCCAGCGGAAAGATCGTGTGTGCCAGGCGTTCCTGCGTAAGCGAATACAAAAAGTAGCTCTGGTCCTTTTTGGGATCTTCGCCGCGATGTAGCTGCCAGGTGCCGTCTGCCGCCTGGCTTGTTTTGGCGTAATGTCCCGTTGCGATGTAGTCGCAGCCCATATCCAGCGCCGCATCCAGCAGCGCGCCAAACTTAATGTGGCGGTTGCAGATGATGCACGGGTTGGGCGTCAGTCCTTCCTGGTAGGCGTTCACAAAGCGCTCGATCACGTTGCGGTCGAAGGTCTGCTGCAAGTCGAGCACATGGTGGGGTATCTCCAGGCGCTCGGCGACGGCCTTTGCATCGGCGATGTCGCAGTCGACTTTGCCTGTCTCTTATACACATCTCCGAGCCCACGAGACGTAGAGGAATCTCGT
>URWM01000042.1 GCA_900551655.1 uncultured Collinsella sp. | reverse complement strand
GAGATTCCTCTACGTCTCGTGGGCTCGGAGATGTGTATAAGAGACAGGTCATTGGGTACCTAGTTATTGGGTGAAAAAAGGGGACGCTGCGGATTGGTTTCGCGGCGTCCCCTTTGCGTTGGCGTGTCGGTTATGCCTTACAGCTCGTAGAGCGTGGTGAACTTGTCCTGCAGGTAGCTGCAGTAGTAGCGGGCATCGAACGCCATGCCGCACGCGCCCTTGATGAGCTCCGGCGCGTCCTTGGCGCGGCCCCACTGCCAAATGTGCTCGCCCAGCCAGGCGCGGACGGGTGTCAGGTCGCCGCTCGCACAGGCGCCGGTAAGGTCGACGCCGTCGCGGCACATGGCCGGCACAAACATGGCATCGTAGGCACTGCCCAGCGCATACGTGGGGAAGTAGCCAAACGAGCCGCCGCTCCAGTGCGTATCCTGTAGGCAGCCGTGCGTGTCGTCGGGAACGGGAATGCCCAGGTACTCATCCATAAAGCGATTCCAAAGCGCGGGGATGTCCTTGGCCGTGGCCTCGCCGGCAAACAGCATGCGCTCGATCTCGTAGCGCACCATAACGTGCAGCGGATAGGTGAGCTCGTCGGCCTCGGTGCGGATCAGCGAAGGCTGCGCGATGTTCACGGCGTGGTAGAGCGTGTCCTCGTCGACGTCGCCGTAGACCTCGGGCGCGTGGCGGCGCAGCACCTCGAGCAGCGGGCCCATAAAGGCGCGGCTGCGACCCACGGTGTTCTCAAAGAAGCGGCTCTGGCTCTCGTGGATGCCCATGGAAGTGCCGCCCTCCAGGCAAGTGCGCGCGTAAGCGGGGTTCACGCCCAGCTCGTACATGGTGTGACCGGCCTCGTGGATGATGCTGTAGACGTTGGAGATGCAGTCGTCCTCGTAGATGTGCGTCGCGATGCGCGCGTCACCCACGGCAAAGCCCTCGCTAAACGGGTGCTCGGTAAAGGCAAGCGTGGTGTCGTCCAGGTTCAGGCCGACGAGCTTCATCAGGTCGAAGCTCATGGCGCGCTGGGCGGCCTCGGGCACGCGGGCGTGCAAAAAGTCGGCATCGGGCTGCTGGCCGCGCTCGCCGATGGCGTGCACGAGCGGTACGACCGTCGCCTTGACCTCATCGCAAAACGCATCGAAGCTCTTGGTGGAAAGGCCGCGCTCATACTGATCGAGCCAAACATCGTATGGGTCGCGCTTGGGGTCCATGAGCTCGGCCTGATGCTTAAGCTGGCCGACGATTCTATCCACATAGGGCTCAAAGCTCGCCCAGTCATTGGCCGCCTTGGCCTTGTGCCACACGGCGTCGGCCTCGCAGGTGAGCCTGGTCCAGGCCTCGGCCTCCTCGGTAGGAATAACGCTTGCCTCGCGCTGGTCGCGGCCGAGCACGCGGATCTCGTCGAGCAGCTGCGGATCGTCGATCTTGCCGCCGGCGACGGTCTCGCGTGCCAGCGAGCGCACGAGCTCAACGGA
This sequence comes from uncultured Collinsella sp., assembly GCA_900551655.1. GTDB lineage: Bacteria > Actinomycetota > Coriobacteriia > Coriobacteriales > Coriobacteriaceae > Collinsella. The sequence goes on along the minus strand of URWM01000042.1, from coordinate 8,056 downwards.
CTTCTCGCTGGTCAGGAGTTTGTGATGCTCGCCGGCAAGGGTGCCCATGGCATCGGCGCGGGCCGCGGCGCCGTTAGCGGGGGCAATGGTTGCGCCGTCAAACTCGGCAATCTTGAGCAGGTACTCGCGGGTCCACAGCTTGCCCTCGAGCTTGCGGAATTTTTTGATGGCCTTATCGACCTTCATGCCTTTGGGCGTCTTGCCCACTGCGGGCTCGGCCTTCTTATCGTGCTTCTTTCCCATACCATATCCTTGATCTCGTGAGCCGAGCGCCTTGGGTGGGCGCGCGGCCAGTTTGCACAGCTACTCGCCTTGTACCCAGCGCGAACAAAACGGAACGCGGCGATGCGCTCGCGAAATGTGTTATCCTATAGCCCAATGCGTTGACGGAGAGGGTTTTTGCCCGCCGCGTCGCCGGCAAGAGAGGGAAGGTCATGGGCTGCAAGCCTTCCTGCGGTGACAAGGGCCAAGCGTTCACTCCCGAGCAGCGACCTCAACGGGCACGCGGCCAGCGGCGGCGAAGCCCCAGTAGGGAAGCCGTGAGCCTCGCGACAAGGGGCACAGAGTGGGCACGGCGGGCCAGACATCCGCCGGGTCAAACAAGGTGGTACCGCGGAATTCAACCGTCCTTGGGCAATGTACATGCCCGAGGGCGGTTTTTTTGTTACCGAACCGGGCCGCGCATCCGCAACATCGGGCGGCGTCAGCCGTCCCGGAGCGCGGATGTGCGAGAGACGAAAGGGAAGACATGAGTCTGATTGATGATCTGGTCAAACTCGAGGAAGAGGCCAAGGAGCTCGTCGCAGGCGCCGACGACGCCGCAAAGCTCGAGGCCGCGCGCGTTGAGCTGCTCGGCCGCAAGGGCCGCATCACCGGCCTGATGCGCATGATGGGCAAGCTCGCCCCCGAGGATCGTCCCGTGATGGGCAAGCGCGCCAACGAGATGCGCCAGCTAATCGAGGGCATGCTCGACGAGCGCACCACCGAGATGAAGGCCGCCGCCCTCAAGCACGCACTCGAGCACGAGGCCGTCGACATCACGCTGCCGGGCATCCGTCCGCAGATCGGTCACCAGCACCTGATCAAGCAGATCATCGAGGAGGCCGAGGACATCTTCTGCGGCATCGGGTACACTGTCGAGTCCGGCCCCATGGTCGACACCTCCTACTACAACTTCACCGCGCTCAACGCCCCCATGGATCACCCGAGCCGCTCGGCCCGCGATACCTTCTACGTGGTCGACAACAACCCCGGCAGCGTCGCGCACCCCGAGGCTCACGCCCATGGCGAGTCCGACGTGCTGCTGCGCACCCAGACTTCGGGCGTGCAGATCCACACCATGGAGTCGCAGAAGCCGCCCATCTACATGATCTGCCCGGGCACCGTCTATCGTCCCGACACGGCCGACGCCTGCCACCTGCCGCAGTTCAACCAGATCGAGGGCCTGGTCGTCGACGAGGGCATCACCTTTGGCGACCTGAAGGGCACGCTCGACTACTTTGTTAAGTGCATGTTTGGCGAGGATCGTAAGACGCGCTACCGCCCGCACTTCTTCCCCTTCACCGAGCCGAGCTGCGAGGTGGACGTGAGCTGCCATGTGTGCGGCGGCAAGGGTTGCAACTTCTGCAAGCACAGCGGCTGGATTGAGATTCTGGGTTGCGGCATGGTCGACCCCAACGTCCTTATCAACTGCGGCATCGATCCCGAGAAGTACACCGGCTTCGCCTTCGGTATTGGCGCCGAGCGCGTCGCGGCACTGCGCTACGACCTGCCCGACCTGCGCACGTTGATGACTGGTGACATGAGGTTCTTGAACCAGTTCTAGAACGCTTTCTTCTTAGTTGCAGTTTCCGGCTCAAAGCCGCATTTATGAAAGGAGACCAGTTAGATGCGCGTTTCTTACGACTGGCTCAAGACCATGATCGATATTCCGGAGGATCCCAAGACCCTTTCGGACGAATATATCCGTACCGGCACCGAGGTCGAGGCGATCGACACCGTGGGCGAGTCCTTCGACCACGTGGTGACTGCCAAGGTGCTCACCAAGACCCCACACCCCGATAGCGACCACATGTATGTGTGCTCGGTCGACGTGGGCGACAAGAATCTCGACGCCGACGGCAACCCCGCTCCGCTGCAGATCGTCTGCGGCGCGCAGAACTTTGAGGCCGGCGACCACATCGTCACGGCCATGATCGGCGCAGTTCTGCCCGGCGACGTCAAGATAAAGAAGAGCAAGCTTCGCGGTGTCGTGTCCATGGGCATGAACTGCTCCGCGCGCGAGCTCGGTCTGGGCGGCGACCACTCCGGCATTATGATCCTGCCCGAGGATACGCCCTGCGGCATGCCGTTTGCCGAGTACGTGGGCTCGAGCGACACCGTGCTCGACTGCGAGATCACGCCCAACCGCCCCGACTGCCTGTCCATGATCGGCATGGCCCGCGAGACCGGCGCCATCTTCGACCGCGATTTCCACGTTGAGCTGCCCGCCATCAAGGCCGAGACCGGCCGCGCGACCGACGACGAGCTTTCGGTCGAGATTGCCGACGAGGGCCTGTGCGACCGCTACGTCGCCCGCATCGTGCGCAACGTGAAGGTCGGTCCCTCGCCCGACTGGATGGTCAAGCGCCTCAACGCCCTGGGCGTGCGCCCGCACAACAACATCGTCGACATCACCAACTATGTGATGATGCTCACCGGTCAGCCGCTGCACGCCTTTGACCTGGACACCTTTGCCGAGCGCGATGGCCATCGCCGCGTGGTGGTTCGCGCCGCCCAGCAGGATGAGAAGTTCACGACGCTCGACGGCGAGGAGCGCGTGCTCGACGCCGGCATGGGCCTTATCACCGACGGCGAGCGCCCCGTGGCGTTGGCCGGCGTTATGGGCGGCATGGATTCCGAGATCGAGGACGACACCGTCGATGTGATGGTCGAGAGTGCCTGCTTCAACGCCGGTCGCACCTCACACACCAGCCGCGATCTGTCGCTGATCTCCGACGCCTCCATTCGCTTTGAGCGCCAGGTCGACGAGACCGGCTGCGTGGATGTCGCCAACGTTACCTGCGCGCTGATCGAGGAGATTGCCGGCGGCGAGGTTGCTCCCGGCTATGTCGACGTTTTCCCCGCGCCCAAGACCATCGACAGCATTAAGCTGCGCCTGGCCCGCGTGCATGCCATCTGCGGCGCCGACATCGAGTCCGACTTTATCGAGCGTTCGCTCACCCGTCTGGGCTGCACCGTCGAGCGCGACGGCGAGGACTTTATGGTCACCCCGCCGAGCTTCCGTCCCGACCTGCCGCGCGAGATCGACCTGATCGAGGAGGTCCTGCGCCTGTGGGGCATGGGCCGCGTGACGGCGACCATCCCGGCTGCCAAGAACCACATCGGCGGCTTGACGCGCGAGCAGAAGCTTACCCGCAAGGTCGGCGAGATCCTGCGCGCCTGCGGCCTCAACGAGACCACGACCTTTGGTTTTGCCGCTCCGGGCGACCTGGAGAAGATCGGCATGTCCACCGAAGGCCGCGGCTGCCCCGTGGTGCTCATGAACCCGCTGGTTGCCGAGCAGACCGAGATGCGCCGCTCGCTGCTGCCGGGCCTGCTGCAGTCCGTTGCCTACAACGAGGCCCACGGCACGCCCAATGTGCACCTGTACGAGGTCGGCAGCCTGTTCCACGGCCGCGAGAACGCCAGCCTGCCCAAGGAGACCAAGTCCGTGGCGGGTGTGCTTTCGGGCCAGTGGAGCGAGCAGTCCTGGAACATGAAGTACCGCAAGCTGCGCTTCTTCTTTGGCAAGGGCATTGTCGAGGAGCTGCTCGCCCAGCTGCGCATCGAGAAGGTCCGCTTCCGTCCCGTCGAGGGCGAGGGCTATGCCTTTTTGCAGCCGGGCCGTGCTGCCGAGGTTCTGTCGGGCGGTACCGTGCTGGGCTGGGTCGGCGAGATTCACCCCGAGGCGCGCGAGGCGATGGGCATCGACGAGGTCGTCGTTGCCTTTGAGCTCGATCTGGACAAGCTGATTAAGGGCGCCCGCAATCAGGAGAACTACCGCGAGTTCTCGCAGTACCCTGCCGTTGAGCACGACCTGGCTATCGTGGTCGATAACGCTGTGACCTGCGAGGATCTTGAGCGCCGTATTACCAGCGCCGGCGGCAAACTGCTCGAGGGCGTGCGCCTGTTCGATGTCTATCGCGATCCCATCCGCATCGGAGCGGGCAAGAAGTCCATGGCCTTTGCGCTCACGTATCGCTCGGATGACCACACGCTTACCAGCGAAGAGGTCGAGAAGGCGCACCAGAAGATCGTCACCAAGGTGTGCAAGGGCGTAAACGGCGAGGTCCGCTCGTAATCTTTGCCGTTCGGAACCCGCCCCCTGCGGGGTTTTCACGGCAACGTCCTCGCCGCTTCGCGGCTGTGGGATGTTGCCTTAGAAAACCCCTCTCGGGGGCGGGTTCCTGCGTTAACCTTGTTGCGAGCGGACCGCACCCTCTTCCGGGTGACCGGAAAGTTGGGAGTGCATGGGCCTTTATTGGACGGTGCGTGGACCTGGGTTAATAACGTACGTATTGCAAGGGCGTGCTGCGTTGTGGGCGGTGCGCCTTTTTGTTAGTATGCAGAGTCGGTGTTACGGATTGTTGGAAACGTAACACGCAACGTTCTGATTGAGAGGGCTCATGCATATTCCCGATAATTATCTGTCTCCGCAGACCGATGCCGTTATGGCGGTGGCGATGGTGCCCGTATGGGTCCACTGCATCAAGAAGGTGCGCGCCACGCTCGATCGCGAGCACATGGCTTTCCTGGGCATCTGCGCCGCGTTCTCCTTCCTGCTTATGATGTTCAATGTGCCGCTGCCCGGCGGTACCACTGGCCACGCCGTTGGCGGCGCGCTCATCGCGCTGCTGCTGGGCCCCGAGGCCGCTGCCATCGCGGTTTCGGTCGCGCTGGCGCTGCAGGCGCTGCTGTTTGGCGACGGCGGCGTTCTGTCCTTTGGCGCCAACTGCTTTAACATGGCCTTTGTGCTGCCGTTTGTCGCTGCTATCGTGTTCCGTGCGCTCAACAGCCGTCTGCACGACAAGAGCTGGGGCACCTCGGTTTCTGCCATCGTGAGCGGTTGGGTCGGTCTGTGTCTGGCGGCCCTGTGTGCGGCAATCGAGTTTGGTATTCAGCCGATGCTCTTTACCAACGCTTCGGGCGCCCCTCTGTACTGCCCCTTCCCGCTGTCCGTGGCTATTCCGGCCATGTTGATCCCGCATATGCTGGTTGCCGGCGTGATCGAGGGCGTGGCGACGGCCGCCATCTACGGTTTCATTAAGAAGACGGCGCCGAGCATTATCGTCGGCCCCGAGGCCGCCGATGGTCAGCTTGCCACCGAGGGCGCTGCTGCCAAGAAGACCTTGCTGGTCCCCACGCTCATCCTGGTTGCCGTGCTTGTCGTAGCCACGCCGCTGGGCCTGCTGGCCACGGGTGACGCCTGGGGTGAGTGGGACGCCGAGGGCGCCGCGACCGCCGTTCAGGAGGCTGGCGATGACAGCCTGCAGGCTTCGGTCGGCCTCGATACCCCGACCTTTGCCGATGCCCTGCCCACGGGCGATTATCTGCAGGCCTATTCCGAGGAGCAGGGCCTTGGCTTTGCCGGCCAGGCCGCGATGTATATTCTTTCGGGCGTGATTGGCGTGGCGGTGCTCACCATCGCATTCCGTCTGATCTCGCTGACGGTTAAGGAAAACTGAGCGCATGCAGATGGTCGAGCTGCCTAGCTGGCTTGCGGCCGAGGAGCGATATGAGCCCGTGGGGGCTCGGCATCGTGTGATGCAAAAGAATGTCCTGCACCTGGCGAGCCTGCTTGAGCGGGTTCGCCTGGGTGGAGGCGCGCACGAGGGCGGGTCGATGGTCGACCGCGCCCTTTCTTGCGTTTCGGCTCCGGTGCGCCTGGTGGGGATGTTCGTTTGCGTCCTGTGCGTGTGTCTGACGCAAAGCCCGCTGTACCTCATGTTGATGGCGGCTATTGCGCTGGTGCTCGTTGCCGTGCGCCCCGTACGCGGGCTGCGCGTGACTTTTGTGCCGGCGTTGGCTGCCGCGGGGCTCGCGGTGGTTCTGGCGCTGCCTGCCCTACTGCTGGGCGCGTCTGCCACGGGCGCCATGCTCAAGATCGCGCTCAAGACCTTCATTAATGTGTCGCTGGTGCTGGGCGTTTCATGGACGCTTACCTGGAGCCGCATGTCGGCGGCGCTCAAAATGCTGCACCTGCCCGATGAGGTCATCTTTACTTTCGATATGGCGCTCAAGCACATCGAGGTGCTGGGACGCACGGCGCACGATCTGTGCGAATCGGTCATGCTGCGCAGCGTCGGTTCCGCGCCTGCGGGTTTTTCGCGCACCGATTCGCTGGCGGGTATCATGGGCATGACGTTTATCAAGGCTATGGAATGCAGCCGCGCGATGGACGAGGCCATGCTCTGCCGCGGCTTCGCCGGCGTGTATCCGGCGCCCGCACGGAGCGGCTTTGGCTGGCGCGATGCGGTTTACGCGGCCGTTGTGGCGTTGCTCACTGTGTTGTGCGCGGTGCTGTAGCGCGGACGGTCGAACCGTTGATGTGAGTAGGGAAGGGCGACGTTTTGGCAAACGATACGAATAACGCGATGGGTGCGAGCGGTGCTGCCGGCGCCGAGGTTACGCCGCTCATCGAGTTTCGCGACGTGGTGTTTTCCTATGCGGGTCATACGGTGGTCGACGGCGTTTCATTGCAGGTGAACCGTGGGGAGCTCGTTGCTCTGCTTGGTCCTAACGGCTGCGGCAAGACGACGATCATGCGTCTTATCAACGGCCTTGAGCTTGCGGACGCGGGTGCGTACCTGTTCGACGGGCATGCGGTCGATGCCGCATATCTCAAGGATTCCGCGACGGCCCAGCGGTTCCATCAGCGCGTGGGCTTTGTGTTCCAAAACGCCGATGCGCAGCTCTTTTGTGCCACGGTCGGCGAGGAAGTCGCGTTTGGCCCGGCTCAAATGGGGCTGCCGGCAGACGAGCTCGAGCGTCGCGTGCGCGATGCCATGGAGCTGTTCCAGGTTGCTGACCTTGCCGACGCCTCTCCCTATCAGCTCTCGGGCGGGCAAAAGAAGCGCGTTGCGCTGGCCGCCGTCGTGTCGATGAATCCCGATATCCTGGTGCTCGACGAGCCTACCAATGGGCTCGACGAGGATTCATGCGACATCGTGGTCAACTTCTTGCTGGCCTACGTCGCGGCGGGTAAGACGGTCTTGATGAGTACACATCACCAGGATTTGGTGCGACGCCTGGGCGCCCGTGCAATCTATATCGATCGATACCACCATGTGGTCGAGGCGCCTTCGCCGTCGTATGGAACCGAAAGCGGTGCTACGGACTAGTTGCTGCGTAGAGCGTGCGTGGCCGCCCGCGCGGCTTTGCCGTGATGGTATAGTTATCCAGGTTTTTATGGGGGTGGCTATGCCAAGCTGGAACATTCATATCGCTCAGACGGAGCGTTTGCTGGAGCGCTCTGGTGCGCTTGCCAATAGCGTGCGCGACCGCAATGCCTTTTTGTTTGGTTGCGTGGTTCCGGATATCTTCGTGGGCTATATGGTCCCCGGCATCGCCGATCCCATCCCGTACCGCATTACACACTTTGCCAAGCCTGAGCCCATCCCTAAGCCTCGTGAGCATGAGTTCTGGGATACCTATGTGGCACCGTTGCTTAAAAGTTCGCCCACCGGTGCGCCGGCCGCGGCGACCTCGATTATCGAGGAACGCGAGCGACTGAACCGTGTGCACTATCCCCAGCGCTACAAGGATGCCGAGCCGGTTGCCGGTCCCGGCGCCTGTGAGTTCTCGCTTGTGTCCGAAGATGTGGCGCAGTCGCTGCTCGATTTAACGCTGGGCGTTTGGTCTCACCTTGTGGCCGATACCGTATGGAATACGCGCGTGAATCAGTATCTGGAAGCACACGGCGGCAAGCCGTGCGAGGAGTTCCGCATTAAAAAGCAAGGTGACTTTGACTGGTTTGGCAAGACGCTCGGCATTGTTTCGATTCCGCGCGCGACCG
>URWM01000041.1 GCA_900551655.1 uncultured Collinsella sp. | reverse complement strand
TTCGTCGGCAGCGTCAGATGTGTATAAGAGACAGACCCTCAACAACAGCGCCCCCCGCCTATGCGACTGGTTCTCGGGCGCCTTCGACGTCACCGGCAAGATGGACGACACAACCGCCATCCTCGCCCACAGCCGCGACCTCTACGCCCAGGTAGAGACTCACGAACAGTTTGCAGCCCTCACCCGCGCCACCGAGCGCTATCTGGTCCAGCTCCAATTTTGGGTTGACCGCCAGATTCCCTGGCCGGCTATTAGCGACTTCGTCCACGGCTACCGCCTACGCACAGAGAGCGGCGAGACAAGGTAACCAAGCAAGCAGCACCGACAACACCCCACCATCGGGATCCAAAGTAAGAATCAGAGGGCTGGAGACGCACCCAACAGCGTCCCCAGCCCCTTCGCAAAGTAGAGCACTGTTTCAGTGGCTTTGAGGCCTATTCGAACCTTTGCTATCTCCCAATTTTTGTATTTTTACGACAATATTATCTGCAAATTTTTGTATGATTTTAGGCGATTCTATCTGTCAATTTTTGTCATTTGGGGGTTTAATGCTACGCCGTAAGGTCACTGATAGGCTTTTGAGCTGGAAGAATAACTCCAATAAGGCATTACTCGTTACTGGTGCGCGTCAGATTGGCAAGAGCTATGCGATTCGCGCGTTTGGAAAAAGCAACTACGCTTCGTATTTTGAGGTCAATTTACTACTCGATGTCGAAGCAAGGAATGCACTTGTTGGCGCAAAGAACTCCGTTGACTTTATCAACCGTGTAGCCCTTCTTGCGGATACGCGGCTTACTGAGGGGGATACGCTTGTCTTTGTCGATGAGATTCAGGAGTATCCGCAGATCGTTACACTCATGAAGGCGTTGGTCGAGGATGGGCGCTTTAGCTATGTCTTCTCGGGGTCTATGCTTGGGACTGAGTTTAAGGGGATCTCTTCTTTTCCGGTGGGGTATGTAGAGCACATTGTTATGCGCCCGATGGATTTTGAAGAGTTTTGTTGGGCAAACAGCGTTAGCGAGAATGTGCTTGCAGGCATTCGCAGCTGCCTTGTCGAGAAACATCCTGTCGAAAACTATATTCATGAGGCGATGCTCAAGAACTATAGAGCTTATATCGTTTGTGGCGGCATGCCGGAGGTCGTTCAGAACTATATTGATTCGGGTTATTCGCTCGTGAGCACACGTGAGCTTCAAACTCAGCTGGTCGATCAGTACAAAAGCGATATCTCAAAATATGCATCGACTCGAGCGTTTAACGTTCGGTCGATTTTTGAGCAAATTCCCGTTCAGCTTGAGGCGGAGTCTCATCGCTTTGTTGTTTCGTCTCTGGGTGAGGGAGCTCGCCTTAAAAAATATGAGCAGGATTTCCTGTGGCTTGTTAACGCAGGTGTTGGATTGATGGTCGCCAGGGTGACGGAGCCACGGAGTCCTCTCAAGAGGACGGAGAAAACGACAGCCTTCAAACTATACGAGTCTGATACAGGCATGCTCGCATCGCGATACCCCGGCAGCACTGCACGCGCCGTCTATCTTGATATGAAAACTCCCAACCTTGGTGGTCTCTATGAGAACGTGGTCGCGCAGGAACTCGTTGCCCTCGGGGCGGATGCATGGTACTACCAAACGCGTGAGGTCGGTGAAGTTGACTTTGTGATCGAAGGCACCCACGGGCATGTTGTCCCAATCGAGGTCAAATCGGGCAAGAAAGTTCGAGCGCATGCGGCCCTCGATCGTCTGATGAGTGTGGGCGAGTACAAAATTCCCGAAGCCGTTGTACTAAGCCACGAGAATCTCAGCAAAGAGGGCAAGGTTCTGTACGTTCCAATCTACATGACGTTTTGTCTCGATGAGTTTATGGAAAAGGATGACCCCAATAACGATTTCTCGTTCGCACCCATATCTCTCTAGCCATTTGAATCCGCAATCCAGCCCCGCCCACGCATCAATGCATTTCCCAAGGTGCTGCGCGTTTCGCGGCAAAGCCGCGAAAAAGCAAAGGGATAAGAAGCCGCAACAACCACGCCCCCATCCATCCCCAAAGTGGCGCGAGGTTTCGCGGCAAAGCCGCGAAACAGCGAAAGGGACCAAAGGCCCCCACAACCACGTCCTTCATCAGCCACACAATCCGAGGACGTAGTCGTAGCAGGATCTGAGGGCTGACCTTCGCGGACACTCCGCAGGACGAAAGAACCCCCGCCGCACGTAGTGCGCAGCGGGGGTTCTTTCATGTCCGAGGACGTCCGCGAAGGTCAGCCCTCAGATCCTGCGGTGGGAGACCTAGGCCTCGTTGTACACCGTCTTGAGCTTCAGCAGGTGAGCATAGCGGTCCATGGCGGCCTGCTCGTTCTCCTTGAAGAGCTCCTCGGCGCGCTCGGGGAAGGAACGCGTCAGCGAAGCGTAACGGGCCTCGTTCATCAGGAACTCCTGATAACCGCCCGCGGGCTCCTTGGAATCGAGCGAGAACTTCTTGCCGGCAGCAGCCTCGGGGTTGAAGCGGAAGAGGTTCCAGTAACCGCACTCGACAGCCTTCTTCATCTCGGCCTGGCAGTTCTGCATGCCGCCCTTCTTGATGGAGTGCATCTCGCAGGGGCTGTAGCCGATGATGAGGGACGGGCCGTCGTAGGCCTCGGCCTCGTGGATGGCCTTGAGGGTCTGAGCCGGGTTGGCGCCCATGGCGACCTGCGCCACGTAGACGTAGCCATAGCTCATGGCAATCTCGGCCAGGGACTTCTTCTTGGTCACCTTACCGGCAGCGGCGAACTGAGCGACCTGGCCCAGGTTCGAGGCCTTGGAGGCCTGACCACCGGTGTTGGAGTAAACCTCGGTGTCGAAGACGAAGACGTTGACGTTGTGGCCGGAAGCCAGGACGTGATCCAGGCCACCGAAGCCGATGTCGTAGGCCCAGCCGTCGCCGCCGAAGATCCAGAAGGACTTCTTGGTGAGGTAAGCCTTGTCGGCGAGAATCGCCTTGGAAGCGTCGCAGCCGCACTTCTCGAGCTCGGCAACGTAGGCAGCGGCAGCGGTCTTGGAGGCCTCGGCGTCGTTGACGGAGTCGATCCAAGCCTGACCGGCAGCCTTGAGCTCATCGGACGGACCATCGGCAGCGATGATGTCCTGGGTAGCGGCGATCAGCTTCTTCTGGACGGCCTCGTAACCGACGGCCATGCCCAGACCGTGCTCGGCATTGTCCTCGAACAGGGAGTTGTTCCACGCCGGGCCGTGACCGTCCTTGTCCTTGCAGTAAGGAGCGGTGGCAGCGGGGTTGCCCCAAATGGAGGAGCAGCCGGTGGCGTTGGAGATGAACATGCGGTCGCCGGCGACCTGGGTCACCAGACGTGCATAGGCGGTCTCGGCGCAGCCGGCGCAGGAGCCGGAGAACTCCAGGTAGGGCTGCTTAAACTGGCTGCCCTTGACGTTGGCCGCGATGAGCTCCTTCTTCTCGGAGACGTTCTCGACCATATAGTCCCAAACGGGCTGCTGGTCCATCTCCTGCTCGGTGGGAACCATCTCGAGGGCGCCCTTGGGGCAAACCTTGACGCAGTTGGTGCAACCCATGCAGTCGAGCGGGGACACAGCCATGGTGAACTTCATGCCCTTGGCCTTGGGGCCCATGGCGTCGAGCGTGCGGGTAGCCTCGGGCGCGGCGGCAGCCTCGTCCTCGGTCATCGCGAACGGACGGATGGTGGCATGCGGGCACACGTAGGCGCACTGGTTGCACTGGATGCACTTGGTCTCGTCCCAGTGAGGAACGACCACGGCGACGCCGCGCTTCTCGTATGCGGAGGCGCCCAGCTCAAACTGGCCATCGGCGCAATCGACGAAGGCGGAAACGGGCAGGCTGTCGCCGTCCATGCGATCGATGGGCTCGAGCAGGTTCTTGACCTGCTGGGCGATAGCGGACTTGGTCTCCTCGGAGAGCTCGACGGGAGCGGCGTCCTCGGCGGTAGCCCAGTCGGCCGGAACCTCGAACTTACGGAAGGCGGTAGCGCCGGCATCGATGGCCTTGTGGTTGGCGTCGACGATAGCCTGGCCCTTCTTCATGTAGGACTTGGTGGCCGCGTCCTTCATGTACTGCAGGGCGTCCTCGGCGGGCAGGACCTTGGCCAGCGCAAAGAAGGCGGACTGGAGCACCGTGTTGGTGCGCTTGCCCATGCCGACCTTGGCGGCCAGGTCGATAGCGTCGATCAGGTAGACGTTGACGTTGTTGTTCGCGATGTAGCGCTTGGCCACGGCGGGCATGTGCTCGGCGAACTCCTCGTCGCTCCACTGGCAGTTGACCAGGAAGGTGCCGCCCGGCTTGACGTCGCGGACCATCTTGAAGCCCTTAACGATGTAGCTGGGGTTGTGGCAAGCGACAAAGTCGGCCTTGGTCACGTAGTACGGCGAACGGATCGGAGAATCGCCAAAGCGCAGGTGCGAGACGGTGACGCCGCCGGTCTTCTTGGAGTCGTACTGGAAGTAGGCCTGAACGTACTTGTCGGTGTGGTCGCCGATGATCTTGATCGAGTTCTTGTTGGCGCCGACGGTACCGTCGCCACCCAGACCCCAGAACTTGCACTCGATGGTGCCGGGGGCTGCGGTGTTGGGCGCATCCTCGGCCTCGGGCAGGCTCAGATTGGTCACGTCATCGACGATGCCGATGGTAAACTCGCGCTTGGGCTCGTCCTTCTTAAGCTCCTCGAAGACAGCGAACGCGGACGCGGGAGGCGTGTCCTTGCTGCCCAGACCGTAACGGCCGCCGACGACCTTGATGCCCGTCTTGCCGGCCTCGTAGAGAGCGGAGACGACGTCCTGGTAGAGCGGCTCGCCGATGGAACCCGGCTCCTTGGTGCGGTCCATGACGGCAATCTTTTTGACGGTCTCGGGGAGAACGTCGACAAAGTGCTTGATGGAGAACGGACGGAACAGACGAACCTTGACCAGGCCGACCTTCTCGCCGTGAGCGTTGAGGTAGTCGATGACTTCCTCGAGCACGTCGCAGAAGGAGCCCATGCACACGACGACGCGATCAGCATCGGGAGCGCCGTAGTAGTTGAACAGGCCGTAGTCGGTGCCGAGCTTCTCGTTGATCTTCTTCATGTAGCCCTCGACGACGGCGGGAAGCTCGTCGTAGACCTTGTTGCAGGCCTCGCGGTTCTGGAAGAAGATGTCGCCGTTCTCGTGGCTACCGCGGGTATGCGGGTGCTCAGGGTTGAGCGCGTGATCGCGGAAAGCCTGGACGGCGTCCATGTCGCACATCTCGGCCAGATCCTTGTAGTCCCACATGGCGACCTTCTGGATCTCGTGGCTGGTGCGGAAGCCGTCGAAGAAGTTAAGGAACGGGGTCTTGCCCTCGATGGCGGCAAGGTGAGCCACCGGCGAGAGGTCCATGACTTCCTGGACGTTACCCTCGGCGAGCATGGCGAAACCGGTCTGGCGACAGGCCATGACGTCGGAGTGATCGCCGAAGATGTTCAGGGCGTGGGAAGCGACGCAACGCGCGGAGACGTGGAAAACGCCCGGGAGCTGCTCGCCCGCAATCTTATACATGTTCGGGATCATCAGGAGCAGACCCTGAGAAGCCGTGTAGGTGGTGGTCAGAGCACCGGCGCCCAGCGAACCGTGAACGGTACCGGCTGCACCTGCCTCGGACTCCATCTCGACGACCTTGACCGGGGTGCCGAAGATGTTCTTGCGACCCTGGGCCGCCCACTGGTCGACATGGTCGGCCATCGGGCTGGACGGCGTAATGGGATAAATTCCCGCTACCTCGGTGTACGCATACGAAACATATGCGGCCGCCTCGTTGCCGTCCATAGACTTAAACTTACGCGCCATATACCCCTCTCCTCTCATATAGGTATACAGGCCCCGGCGATCGCCGGGATGTTGGCGTGATGGGATTTTCGCTGTTGCTTCCGATCATCTGACAGGCGGACTCAGCGGCAGGTACATGGCGTGGAGAGAAGGCATGCCGAGGCGAGGAGGGCTGCACGCGCTCCACAGGCCCAGCTACCCGTCTTGCACATGACCGAGCGCCGCAAAGGCCGCATGTCGGATGCTCCCGGGCACGCCCCGGCGATGGGAAGCGCCCGCAACGGAAATCCGCATGCGGGTTTATTGTACCCCGCCGTCAGGCCATATTTCGACAAATATAGGTGGGCGGTAAAGGTTTACCCCGGGTGACCGTCAAGGGCCAAAATGGTCCCTCCATCCCCGGGCGACTGGCCCTGGCGCGCCAAGGAGCGTCCCCAACTGCCGGCAGGAAAGGAACGTCCCTAACTGCCGGCTAGAGGGCGCCGAGCAGGATGGCGTAGGTGGTGGATTCGCCGAGTTTGAGCTCGTCGCCGGGGTTGAGCTGGGCGGAGCGACCGGGCTCTACTTGAATACACACACTCGTGGCCCCGTTTACCACCACGGTGCCGTTCGTGGACGACAGGTCCTCGACAAACCATGTGCCAGAATCGTCGCACCAGATATGGGCATGGCGGGCCGAGACGTCGTCGGTGATGCCGCCCTCCCCCGTTGCCAGCGCGCCGATCTCAACGCCTTCCTCACTCGGCTGAATCCAGCGCGGGACGCTCACCACGTAGCCGTTTTGCACGCACAGCAGTCCCAGCGGATGCGCCGGCGCGACCTCGTGCTCGCCCGCGACCGAAGATGTGCTCAGCGAGCGCGGCGTCGACGTGTCGCCGCCACGGGTCGCATGAGCGCGGCGGCTCGCCCGACTTGGAACTAAGGCGGGCGTGAGAGCAAACGGCATAGGGAACGAATCTTGCGGATGTACTCCTCGACGTCAGGCAGGTAAGCCCCACGAAGTCACCGGGGAGGCCCAAGCGGCCCGGCACCACTTCCAGATTCTGACCAGGGCGAGTCGTTCGCCGGTGGCTGAAGGCTCGCTCCCACCCAAAAGGGGAGATTCGCGTTGTTCCCCAATCGCTCTCGCATCTTTCATTTTGCTCGAGGTGGGCTATAAAAACTTTCCTGGTGAAAGGCGGCGATTGGTTTCCTTTCTTTCTAGAGGAGCGCGCCTGTAATCTGTTTTCATCCTAAATCAAGTTAAGATCGGACCTTCCAGAGGCAAGTCGACTCAAACTGCGAGGCTCCATGTTGGAATAAAGAGCGCTGTCGAAGTGCCAACAACACAAAGCTTGCCAGTCTCAAATAGAACCTTTTGGGAGTCCGATTGGGCCGCACACCGAATCCCCGCTGGTGGTTTTTTATAGCTGCGCAACAATAAACAAGGTTAGTGCCAGTCCAGCATGAAATTGAGGAACGTATGCATTTTTTCTCAGTAAGTGATCGTCGTTACTGCTTCGATGAGGTCACTCGCAATTGCTTTCAGGTTGACCAAGCATCAGAAGATGCGCTTCGCATATTTGAAGCATCGGGAAGAACGGTCAACTCGAAGTTGCTAACAAAGTCACTTGCTGCGAAAGGCTACGACCAAACGACCATAGCAGAACTTGAAGACGACATTGATGAGTATCAACGATTGTCTGAGCGGACTTTCTTAACAAAAGACACGCCTCGAAAACTTAGATCCATCGAACTCCACGTTTCACATGCATGCAACCTTGGTTGTAGTTACTGTTTTGCCGGTAAAGGAGATTATGGAACGTCTCCTCTGCTGATGACAGACGAGATAGCCTTCAAGGCGGTCGACTACCTCGTCGCAAGTTCATCGGAAAACGAAACGCTTGCGATCGTCTTTTTTGGTGGGGAACCCATGATTAACGAGCCGCTGATATGGAAAACGGTCGACTATTCAAAAAGAATATACCCCAATAGAAACTTTACCTATTCTATTACGACCAACGGAACGCTTTTGAATGACACTGCTGTGAATTCTTTCAAGGAGCACGGGTTTTCTGTTCTGATTAGTCTCGATGGTACAGGATGCAAGCACGATGCATCGCGCCCGTACAAGACGGGAGGCGGCTCTTTCTCCGATATCGACAAAAACGTTCGTCGTTTTTCCGAGTCGTTCCCCTTCGGCGCAAGAGCGACCTTAACAAATAATAACTGTAACCTTGTTGAAGACTATCTTCAGTTTAAAGAGATGGGCTTCAGAAGGATTTACTTCTCGCCCGTGAGCTCATTCGATGAGAATATCAAACTCGACGAACACTCATTAAACAAAATCAGGGCGGGCCTAATAGATTTGGCGGATCAATATCTCAAACAGATTGATCAAGGGGAAAAGCCCTTGTTTAGAACATTGAAAACTGCAGTTGATTTGATTATGAGCAACAGGATCGCCTTTGTCGGATGCGGGGCTGGCAGGCGTTTTATTTCCGTGACTCCCGAAGGGGACGTATACCCCTGTCACAGGTTTGTCGGGATGATGCGATTCAAAATGGGCAACATCGTCACCGGAATTGACGAAACTAGGTATATTGAAAACTGGAGTCAGGGTGTCGAAAAAAGAATTGACTGTACGGACTGTTGGGCTCGGTCTTTCTGTGGTGGGGGCTGTAGCTGGGAGGCTGCAGACGAGCACGGCTACTTGCCCAAGAGTCTACACCCTGCATCATGTGAATATAGAAAAATGTGCTACGAGATGGCTTTTGACCTTATTTCCCGCCACTCATCTTCGCAGGAGAAAAATCAACGAGAAGCTACTGTATCGGAATAAGCGGTTCAGCGCATTGCTGTCACCATTGTGGAGGTGTTCGTTCTTCTGATTACCGTCTGCGAAGCTTATTGCTACGTTCGCCGAAACCATTCTAGAAATATGGTGAACTAGACATCTTGGTTTGTTATACACAATATTGAGGTTTTTCTGCACTCAAAGGGAGGTAGTCGTGAAGCATATTCATCCGATTAATCCAGGAAGTGGCGACGAGGCAGGCGTGAAGCCGATGTCTTTTGACTGCCTCTTGGGCATTACTGACATCTGTACTGTTTATGATAAAGCAGATGGCTGTGGTGCATACGATTACTGCGACTATGACATGGATGGCGGCAGCATCTGCGTTGTAGATCACTGTGGCATTGATCAAACGTAGTCTCTAATTGGATTAAGGTGAGGAGCTGTTATGAAGCATATCCATCCTGTTGGTTCAAATGAACATCCTCCCGTTGAGCCTTGTTGTCTTGGAGTTGATATATGCAATTTTTACGACATCGCCGAGTGCCCTGTTGCGGATTGGTGCTATGTCGATAAAGAATCAAGCTGTGTTTTGCCAGCAGATTGGTGCGATCCAGTTGACGAGTAGTTTTGTGGCTAGGAACTATTTGGTCCAATTCAGAATAAGATGGGAACAAATACCAAAATCTCGTGTCTGGGAGGAATTATGCCATTATTGCAAGGTCTCGTTGGATTAGCCTTTATATTTGCGTTATATCTGGCACCTTTTTTAATTCTATTCTTCATTATCCGACTCTTTCTTCGGAAAAAATAGGAGTGTCACGCAAACATTAGCGTAGCTTTCTTCCAATATGAGCCGAGCATTGGCAAGTGGAATAAGAAGCCCGACCGTTCGCCACATGAAAGTGATCGGACGGGCTTCTCTATTTAACCCGGGCCGCCACCCATAGCCTGTCTCTTATACACATCTGACGCTGCCGACGAAGGCTTAGGTGTAGAT
>URWM01000040.1 GCA_900551655.1 uncultured Collinsella sp. | reverse complement strand
GCCCATGGCGACGGATATCTGCGATTCGTTTTTGAGCGCGGCCCGTCGTCTGGTCGAGCTGGGTCTCGATTACCTTTCACTCGATCGCGCCGGTGCCACGCTCTCCACGGGCGAGCGCCAGCGCGTGCAGCTTGCTCGCGTGGTGCGCAACCGATCGACGGGCGTGCTTTATGTGTTGGACGAGCCCTCGATTGGCTTGCATCCTGCCAATGTCGACGGCTTGGTGGGCGTGATGCGCGATCTGGTGGATGACGGCAACACCGTGGTTGTTGTCGACCACGATGCCCGCGTGCTGGCGGAAGCCGACTATCTGGTCGAGATGGGCCCCGTTGCCGGAGCAGGCGGCGGTAATGTTATCGCTGCAGGTACGGTGGACGAGGTCGAACAATCGCAGGGCAGCCGCATCGCCCCGTTTTTGCGCTCAGAGCCCAAGCGCTTGCGGCCGCAGGTGGCTGACGACGAAATGTTCGACCAGGGCCATATCCGCATGGCGACCGATGCCATCCATACCGTCAAGCCGCTCGAAGTCGATATCCCGCGCGGTCGCTTGGTCGCGGTGACGGGCGTTTCGGGTTCGGGTAAGACGACGTTGGTGCTCGAGACGCTCATTCCGGCGCTCAAGGCGCAGGCGGCCGGCGAGCGCCTGCCAAAACATGTGCGTTGGGTCGATGCCGAAGGCATTGCCCGCGCAAACCTGATTGACGCTACGCCTATCGGCGCCAACGTGCGCTCGACGGTGGCGACTTATGCCGACATCCATGATGAGCTGCGTCGCGCCTTCGCCCGCACGCCCGAGGCTAAGGCGGCGGGATACAAGGCGGGCGCCTTTAGCTACAACACCGGCGCCTTGCGCTGCCCTACGTGCGATGGCACGGGTTCGATATCGCTCGACGTGCAGTTTTTGCCCGATGTCGAGATCGTCTGCCCGTCATGTCGCGGCTCACGCTATGCAGACGCGGCCTCGCATATCCATCGCGAGGGCAAGGACGGGAGCCTGCTTACGTTGCCGCGGCTCATGGACATGAGTGTGGACGAGGCCCTCGACGCCACGGTGGGACTCAAGAAGGTTCAGACGCGCTTACAGACCTTGCACGACCTGGGCCTGGGTTATCTCACGCTCGGTGAGCCCACGCCGGCGCTCTCGGGCGGCGAGGCACAACGCCTTAAGCTCGCGAGCGAGATGGGCCGCGTGCAGGACGATGCCGTATTTGTGTTCGACGAGCCCACGATCGGCCTGCATCCGCTCGATGTCCAAGTGTTGCTGAGTGTGTTTGACGGCCTCGTCGCCAAGGGCGCCACGGTTATCGTGATCGAGCATGACCTCGACCTTATCCGTAACGCCGATTACGTGATCGACATGGGCCCAGGCGGTGGCGATGCGGGCGGGCAAATCGTCTGCGCCGGCACGCCGGGCGACATCGTGGCCTGCCCCGCAAGCATCACCGGCCGCTACCTATAACCGAATGTGACAAAGGGACAGTTCCTTTGTCACATTCCCGGAAAGCCTGTTTGGCGCAGGGCCTCGTAGAGGACGATGGCGGCGCTGTTGGAGAGGTTGAGAGCGCTGATGCGGTAGTCGTCCGGGTCGACGAAGTTGCCGCAGATATCCTGCTGAAGGATGGCTTCGTGGCTGTCCTCGGTATGCCCGAGCGACTCCTCGTGGGCTTCCCAAGCCTCGGCGTTATCGAGTGAGTCGCAATCGCGCAGCATCGGGATGCGCTCGCAGCGCTCGGGCGCCGCGGCGAGCAGCTCCTCGGGAATGCCCGAGCTCTCGCTGCCAAAGACCAAGTAGTCGCCATCGCGGTAGGCACTCTGCGCATAGGTGCGGCGCGCCTTTTTGGTCAGCAGATGTAGACGCTCGTCGACAGGGGAGAGGCCGTTGCGCGCAAGGAAATCCTCCCAGCCGGCATAGGACGTCACGTCCAAGTTTTGCCAGTAGCCCAGGCCGGCGCGACGCACCGTCTTGTCGTCGAGCGAAAAGCCCAGTGGCTCCACCAGATGCAGGCGGGCGCCGGTAACCACGCAGGTGCGGCCGATATTGCCCGTATTGGCCGGAATCTCGGGTGCATACAGCACGATATTGAACATGAATCTCCTTGGCTCAGAACGAAAAACCACCACGAAGGGCAGTGCACCTTCGCGGTGGTTTGGCGGTTACGTAGGCGGAAAAATGCCCGCTTGGATAAACCTAGGCGCGGTGCCAGTCGGTCAGGCAGGCATCGAGGGAGGCGATGAGCGCATCCTTGTCCATGTGACGGCCGATGATGCACAGGCTCGTCATGCGGTCGCCCGTCTCGTCGTCCCAAATCTGCATGATCTCGGGGTTCTCGTCGATGATCTTCTGCTTCTCGCCCTCGGGTGCGGAATCGACAAACAGGCCGTTCTCCATCAGGCGCATCTGGTGGCCGGCCTGCTCAAACATGTAGCACATGTCCGGGTTGCTGGCCTGCCACAGCGGACCCTTGACGCGGATGACCTCGTCGGGCCACTCCTGCTCAACAAAATCGGTGAACTTCTGTAGGTCGAACGGCTTGCGGCGCGAATACACAAAGGTCTCGATGTCGTACTCGAGCACCTCGGGGTCGTCGTGCTCCTCGGGATGCTCCATGGCCTCGATCCAGGCAGCGGAGTTGTAGGCGCGCATAAAGTCGAAGCGGTCGGTGTCGAGCAGCTCTTCCATGGGAACCTCGCCGTTTTGAGCCTCGACAATCACGGCGTCCTTCTGCAGGCTGCGCACGATAGCCTTGAGCTCGGCAATCTGCTCAGGCGTCACGGTGTCGGTCTTGTTGAGGATCAGCGTGGAGCAGAACTCGATCTGCTGGATGAGCAGGCTCTCGATGTCGTCCTCATCGATATCCTCTGCCAGCAGGTCACGACCGCCGTTGAACTCGTCGTACATGCGGGCGCAGTCGACCACAGCCACGATGTTGTCGAGTGCAAGCTTGGGCTCGCCGCCCACCTTGGCCTCGTCGCAGAAGCTCGAGATGGTGTAGGCGATGGGGATAGGCTCGCAAATGCCCGAGGCCTCGATGATGATGTAATCGAAGTTGCCCGAATCGGCGATGCCCTGCAGCTGGTTGGCCAGGTCGTCCGAAAGCGTGCAGCAGATGCAGCCGTTGGTGAGCGGGATGAGGTCGTCGGTCTCGGAAAGGCCGCCGTCGGCGATGAGGCTGGCGTCGACGTTGATCTCGCCGATATCGTTGACGATCACGGCGGCGCGGATGCCGCCATCGTTAGCGAGGATGTGGTTGAGCAGCGTGGTCTTGCCAGCACCGAGGTATCCGGTAAGCATGATGATTTTCACGGGTTTGTTGGGCATGTGCCCTCCTTTGTTAGACATGGCTTACAGTTGAATCTTATGCCAAACGCCTGCTCTTATACCCACGCACTGGCAAATAACACAGGCTACTCCCAGGCTCCCCATACATCGGGGCAATAACCGACGGTGGCCTTTTTGCCATTGCGCACGATGGGCTCGGCTAGAACCTGCTGGTTCTCGAGCAGCTTGTCGAAGCGCTGACTGGGGGTAAGGTGCTGGATGAGCGCGAGCGTCTCCTCGTCCTTGGCTTTGGGGTTGAGCAGCTTGTCGATGCCGCCGACCGCCTGCATCACGCTCGTGAGCTCGCCTTTGCTCATCTCCTTTTCCCTAAGGTCAATAAACTGCACCTTAATGCGACGCTCCTTAAAATAGCGCTGGGCCTTCTTGGTATCAAAGGACTTCTTGGTGCCGAAGATTTGCACGTTCATATAATGTTCCGCCGTTCTAACGAATGGCGGTCACCTCGACGCTGCAAAGCCATCTGATGGGCAATCTGCCTTGCAATCGTCGGGCGCGGGCAAAAGCCCAGCGCCCTCCTCTTTCAAGGCATCTTGCCTCATCAGCTGGCTTTTCGCTGACATTGACGGTACATCGAGGTGACCACCGCCGGACTTATCGAATAAAGTTGGTGCGGGCGCGGTCGGCTTCGGGGGCTTCGATGCCGACGGCCTGTCCTGCCTCGATGCAGCGCAGGAGCCAGGCCATGTTTTTGCCGATGTTTCGCATGGTGGCCAGGCCCTCGGCGTCCTGGGCGGCCTCGCCCGGCATGGCACCAAAGACGTTGTTCCAGTAGGTGGAGGCGACCACGGGCATCTGGTTGATGGTGAAGTACTTGTTGAGTACATCGAACGTGGTCGACGTGCCGCCGCGGCGGGCAACGGCGACGGCGGCGCCCGGCTTGTGTGCAAAAGCTTTGCTTCCGGCATAGAAGGCGCGGTCGAGAGCCGAGAGGATGCGGCCGCTGGGGTGCGCATAGTAGACGGGGGAGCCAAAGACAAAGCCATCTGCCTGCTCGGCGGCAGCGATCAGCTCGTTCACCACGTCGTCGTCAAAGGTGCAGCAACCGCCAAGCTTGCCACACTGGCCGCAGCCGATGCAGTCGCGAATGGGCTTGGCGCCCAGCTGGAACACCTCGGTATCGATGTCCTCGGCGTTGAGTTGCTCGGCGACCTCGGCGAGTGCGCGGGCGGTATTGCCGTTTGCCTTGGGGCTGCCGTTGACCAAAAGAACCTTCATCACAAACTCCCTCTACTGTTGGTGACTTCTGCGGAGGATTATCGCACGAGAGGGAAGATGGCGTGGGGCGCGATGCGAAACGGTTTGTGTTTCACATCGCGCCCCGTGGTGCTAGTCCAGCTTGGTGCCCGGTACTTGCGGCGCCTCTTTAAGCAGCGCTTTGAGTTCATTCAGAATGGAAACGGGCTGTCGGTCGACGGCGTCCAGATGAAGCGTAGCCACGCGAATGGGCGGTTGGTATTCAAGCGATCCGATGAGCACAGGCGAACCCAGGAACCGCTCGATTTCCTCTGCAATCGCGTTGGTCTCTTCGGGATCAAGGTCGTCGAAAAGCGCCACGAATGTCGGTCCTGTTGAGCGGAACAGGCGGCCCTTGCCGCGCGAACAATCCATGAGGCAGGCGGCGCTTTCGGCGAGCACGCGGTCGCCTGCGTCGAATCCAAAGCGGGCATTGACCTCGGCGATATCGTCGACCTTAATGGCAATAAAGCCAGCCTCGCGCGGCACGCGGCGCATCTCTCCAATAGCGTTGACCAGGGCGTGGACATCGCCCAGACCCGTTACCGAGTCGGTCGTATCTGCCAGGCTGCGGTTGATAATCATGCCCACGTACATGTTAGGCTCGGTATCGGTGCCGTCCAAACGGTAGCCCGTGCAGTCGCAAAGCACGTACGCTCCGGTAGCATCCATCACGCGATACTGCATGTAGTGGAAGTGCCACGTGCCGTTTATCACCATGTCGAGCTCGGCGTGTACGTTATCGCGATCTTCGGGGTGAACGCGGGCAAGCCACATATCGAGCGAGTTGTAAGGGTGCTGGGAGGGCAGGCCAAAATCGCGTACGGCATTAACCGACCATTGCGATTCGCCGGTATCGAGATTGAGGATAAACGGATAGCGTGTCTCGGAGCTCATGGAGATCGCCTGGAACACGCGGTCGTTGCAGGGAAGTTGATCGGCAATCGGCCGCATCGGCGCGTTGTCTTCTTTCGGTTGCTGCACGCGGTGCATGAGCTTATAGCGATACATTTTGCGATCGGCATCCATCGTCATCTGGCGACGCGTATCGCCTGCAAGCGGGTCGACGTGCGAGCAACCAAAACTAAAACTGGCGATCATGGGCGCCTTGCCGTCTGATGTTGCCTCGACAAGATCGGTACGTGTCCGCTCCAAGCGCTGCTCGAGCTCGGCTTCGCCTGTCGTGGGAGACACGAGTACAAATTCATCTCCACCGATACGGAACAGCATTTCATCGTGCTCCATTGCCTCGGTGAGCGCGTGGCAGATGCCCAGAATGTAGCGGTTGCCTTCGGCGTGGCCAAACTTATCGTTGCAGTGCTTGAGATGGTCGATGTCAATATAGGCGCAGGTAAAGGGAGTGCCTTTGAGCCAGAGCTGATCGACATGGCGGTCGAGTCCACCGCGGTTGCCAAGATTGGTGAGCGAATCGACATAGGCGCTGCGCTCAAGCAGCTGGCGTTCTTGTTGCAAGACGGCGAGCGTTTTCTGCAGTTGCTCGCCGATGGAGCGCAGCTCCGTGGGCAGTGCCGCGACATCGAGCTCGGCGGTTGAGGTTCCGTTTGCGAGTCGCTGAAGATGAGCAATGATTGATTGCTCGCCCAGGCGATACGACTCGTTCATGATGGATGACCTCCTTAGGTGACAGGATGCTCCGTATCATATCCCCAATTCGGTTTGAATTGGGGATATGAGTTAGCCAATGGGGATAAATGCTCCCCTAGACGGTGGTGTTTTTGCGCGCGAGCGTATCAGTTGCCGGCGCCGCCATCGAGCAATATCTCAAAATCCTCCACCGGCATGGGGCGGTGGTAGAGGAACCCTTGTGCGTAGCGGGCGCCCATCTGTCGCAGCATGTTCGCCTGCTCATTTGTCTCGACGCCTTCGACCACGACGGGCAGGTGCAACGATTGCGCCATCTCGAGCATAGACGACACGATCTGGGAGCTCCGGTTGTCGGTTTTCCCATCAGGCAAAAAGGTGCGGTCGAGCTTGATAACATCGACGTTGACGTTCTTGAGCATTGCGAGCGTGGACTGGCCGGTGCCAAAGTCGTCCATATAGGTCGAAAAGCCCTGATTATGCAGGTCTGCCGTCAGCTTGTCCACCGCCTCGGATTCTCCGGTATAGGCGGTTTCGGTGATTTCGATGCGCATGAGCTCGGGCGGCAGGTTGTACTGAGCAGCCAGTGCGCTCATGTGTTTGGCGACATCGCAGGCGAGGATGTCGACACGCGACACGTTAAGGGAAATCGGAATTACGCGAAGCCCCTGGTCGATGCGCTTGCGCAGCCACGAGGCGACACCCTGCCAAATGTACTTGTCGAGCGTCACCACAAAGCCGCTTTCCTCGAGCGCCGGGATAAAGGACGCGGGCGGAATTAACGATCCATCTTTGTCGATCCAGCGTGTGAGCGCCTCGGCGCCAATGATCTCGCCGGTTTCCATATCAACCAGTGGCTGCAGGTAGTAGGTGATGCGGTCGTTTGAGAGCGCATACTGGAACTCGGTGAGGGTGCGGTGAAACGCAACCTCGCGCTTGTATTCCTCGGGGCGAAAGACGGCAATGCGATCCTTAAAGTCGTTTTTCGCGCGCCGATTGGTAAACATGGCCTTGGCCTGTGCATCGATGGTGATTTCCTCGTTGGAGTCGATGGGGTAGACACCCATGGACGGCCAGAAACCTACGCCGTTATCATGCTTGGCCACGGCCTCGCGAACGCGGTTATAGATTTTATGGACGGTGTCGTGCTCAAAGGGGATGAGTACGCAAAAGTCATCTTGGCCCCAGTACCCTGCGACGCCCATGTCGGCATTCTCGATGTCCTTGAGGACCGTGCCCACATCGGCGAGCATGCGGTCGCCCTCGGCCTGTCCGTGCCATTCGTTGAACAGCCGCATGTGTCCCATGTCGACGGTGGCGATACACCAAGCGCCGTCGTGCCCTGTCCTCAGAAATGCGTTGGCACGCCGCATAAACTCGCTGGGTCGATAGAGGCCCGTGAGCGTATCGATGCGTTCGGCGACGGCGCTTTTGCGCTCAATCTCAGGTATGGGGAGGCTGTCGTTGGGAACAAGCCCGCCGGCCGCACGAAGACGACGGTCGAGCTCGCCTAAAACGGCGGTCGCTTGATTGATTAAGCGCTCGTAAAAGGCCGGAACGACGAGGCAGACGGGGGTAATGGTATCGCCCGCGATTTGAACAGGAGCGAAAACGGCTTCTTTAAGATGATGGGTCAGTTGCTCGAATGCCTCGTGGCCCAACTCGTTGCTAAGCACGACGAACTGGGCGTTTCGTGAGCGGAAGACGCGACTCCTGCCGCGGGTGATCGACAACATGCGGCCTGCGTATTCGGCGAGCATGTTGTCGACAGCCTCGGCCCCATAGAACTCGTTGAGCTTTGCCGTGCCGCGAACGCGGACCGCTATAAGCCCCGTCTCGCAACGGTCGCGACGGCAGGCATCGATAGCGTTGATCAGCATACGCTGCGTTCCGAGGCCCGTAGCGGCGTCGACGGTTTCGGCAAGCGAGTGGTTGACGAGCTCGCCGACATAGAGCGAGGGGGTATTTCCGTCGCCGTCGATACGAAACCCGCGAGCGCGGCAAAGGACGTAGTCGCCCGCGGCATTGCGCATACGGTACTGCATGACGCGGCGGTGTTTGGAGCCGTTGTAGATTTGGTCGATATCGCTGGTATAGGCCTCAAGGTCATCGGGATGGACACGCGTTTTCCAGTAATCGTGGCAGTTGTCGATATGCTCGGAAGGAAGACCGAGATCGCGCAAGGCGCCTTGTGACCAAAGGGTGCGATGCTTGTCCAAGTTCTCGATAAAGCAATAACGGCCTTCGTTGAGCATCGAAAAGGC
Source organism: uncultured Collinsella sp. (assembly GCA_900551655.1). Lineage (GTDB taxonomy): Bacteria > Actinomycetota > Coriobacteriia > Coriobacteriales > Coriobacteriaceae > Collinsella. The sequence goes on along the minus strand of URWM01000040.1, from coordinate 1,136 downwards.
ATCGAAAACGCGGTCGCTTATTTCGAAGTCGTCGGCGTGGACTTGCACGATATTGCATCGATCAAGGTGCATGGCATGGCGCAGCTTGTAGTCGTACATGCGATGGTCGGCATCGAGTGTCATGCGATTGGAGGCTTCGCCCAGGGCGGGGTCGGCGTGTGCCACTCCGTAGCTAAACGAATGAGGCATCTCGGAATCGTTGTTTTTGAGCAGGATCATTCGGCAGTGTCTCAGACGTTCGGCGAGGTCGTCCTCGGTCGCAATCGTAGATAGGATGGCAAACTCGTCGCCGCCTATGCGAAACGCCGCCTCGTCCACTTTCATATACAGTTTGAGATAGAGGCTTACCTGTAAGATATAGCGGTTGCCCTCGTCATGCCCAAAGACGTCGTTGCAGTGCTTGAGATTGTCGATATCGATGAACGCCATGGTAACGGGGGTGTCCTGCCCCCAGAGCTCCTCGAGGGAGCGGGCAAAGCCGCCGCGGTTGCCAAGTCCGGTAAGCTGGTCGGTAAAGGCGGTCCTAATCAGATCATCCTGACGCTCGAGAAGGTCACGGACGGTCCTTTCGAGCGTTTCGGTGTAATTGCTGACAGTATCCATGTTCTAAGCGGCTTTCTGAGGTCGGGGCGGATTGCGTCGGGCGAGCTCGTTGTGTACACGCGTCGTTGCTCGGCGTTTTGCGTGTATCCAGGCCCCGCCTTGCTGCGTTGTTGAGTTACTTTGCCGGCTAATGTTCGTTGTTGATAACTGCTGCGTAGTATAAACAACAGCGCACAATTATATATGGGCGCACATGCTGTGGGCGGCTATTATTCGACAAGCGGTAGCGCGGCGATGCGATGTTCGATAAAAATGCGACTGAGACGATATATGTTGACGGGTATACTTGTCCCGTTTTAAAACGCAGGAACGGAGATGGTCGCATGGCACAGCCGAATACGACGCGCACGGTGGGGCTCGCGCTCGAGGGAGGCGGCTACCGCGGTATGTATACGGCGGGCGTGCTCGACGTTTGGATGGAGCACGGTTTGACCTGCGACCATATGGTGGGCGTCTCGGCGGGCGCGGCGGCGTCGTCTTCTTTCAAAACGGGGTTCGTCACGGAGACCTTGTGGTCGTACCCTGTCTCTTAT
>URWM01000039.1 GCA_900551655.1 uncultured Collinsella sp. | reverse complement strand
TAAGCCTTCGTCGGCAGCGTCAGATGTGTATAAGAGACAGGGCTCACGGAAGACTTAACCTTGCCGGACTTGCCGTCGATCAGCTTCACACAACCGCTCTCGTCTCCGATGACAAGATCGGAGCCGGACGCGGCAGCGCCTGCCCAGTAATATCCTTCACCCGTAGAGTCATCGCTCTTGACAGTCAACTTGGTCCACTTAACCTGACCCGTCGCAATATCAACGCAAACCATGGCGCCCGCACTTGCGGTGCCCGTAGCCCCGGCGCCCGCCTCGAACTCAGCATAGACGCAGCCGTTTGCCACCGTCATCGTCGAATTCGCCTGATAGCGCCCGCCCGCGGCAGGAGCCTCGAGTGCAGAGGTCTTCCACACGCACTCAAGTGTCTCGGCAGAAAAGGCGTACACGGAACCATCGTCGTTTGCCGAGATAATCAGACCATCCGTGTACACAGGACGCGAGAAATACGAAGTGATCCCGCCCTTGGAAACGCGCGCAACAACCTTGCCCGCATTGTCGATCTTGACGAGCTCTGAGTCCGTGGTAACAAAAACGTAGCCGCCCGCAATGATGGGGTCGCCCAGCGAAACCCACTTATCGGCAGCCGTGGCCAAATTGACCTTCCACAGCTCCGCGGCAGACTCGGTGGGCGTCGGCGTGTTCACGAGCGTCGTGCCGCCCGCATTGCCAAAGCCGTTCCAGCTTGCAGTCCAGTCCGGACGCGAAGCGAAGGGATTGACAACAAGGCCCTCCAGGGGCTTCTCGTTATCTGCAGCGTAGACCCACTGAACCTTGTCTCCCGGCTTGAGGGTAACCTGGCCCGCACCCTTTTGAGAATACTCGCCGTTGACATAGAGCTGCCAGTACCTGCCGGTCGACTGGTCCCAGCCATACGTCTTGTCTGCGTGCGTAATGCTGGCAAGGTAGAACGATGCACCGGACGTACCCTGGCTGTCATAGATGAGACCTGCGGCCTTAAGCTCCTGCTCGGTAAGATCGGCTGCCGTGGATCCATCGGACATCTTGACGTCGCTGGCAAACGCCCATACGGAGTTGCCGCCGTTCTCATCCGGTCCGATGAAGCTCACCGAGGCTTTGACGGTAGCCTTATTCGCATCGTCAAGGCTTGCGCCAAAGGCGGAGTAGTACAAAGCGATAGAGTCGCCCGCGCCAAGCGTCACACTGCTGGCGCCAACCTCGGATGCTTTACCGTTTACGAAAAGCTGCCAGTACTTATGCGTGGCGGCATCATAGCCAAGCGTACGGCCATCGCTTGAAGTGATATCGGAGAGATAGTAACCATATTCCGTGGTACTGGAGGTGTGAGCGAGACCCTGGGCATCCAAGATCTGCTCAATCAGGGCATCGGCAGTCGAGCCGTAGCCAACGCTCTGCGCGCCGTCGAACCAAACTTCATCGCTGCCGTCGGCGCTAACACCCACGAGCTTGAAGTTGACCGAAATCTGAGGATCGGAGTGGTCGGTCGTGCCCACCACACGATACGTCGCTTTAACTGGCTGATTGACCAGGCTCTGAAGCTTGGCGTTATCCGGATGGGCCTTGGCGAGCGCTGCGTACTTCTCGTAGGTGAGCGAACTCTCCACCGTAACAAGCGTGTCTGCCGCAGGCTGCGTCACACGCAGCGTCTCATCGGCGATAATAGAGGTGTCGCTCGAGCGGTAGGTACGCCAGCTGGTGCCTGCCATGGAATCATAGCCAGGCAGATCGTCCGCATGAATCTGGCCCGTCTCGTACTTCTTGGAATACGAAATGGTACCGTCCTCGGCAACCGTGGCAGAGCTCCAGGGGCTGAGGTTCGTGCTCACCGCGTTAGCGGAAGTGTTGGTGCCCAGGATTGAAGTAGCGTAGGCGTCCTTGACAGCCTGCATCTGCGCCACGGCGGCGTCAATCTCGGACTCGTCGATGGGCTTGACCGTCACGGTGATGTCGCGCGTGGCGGTAATACCATCGCGCGTGAGCGTGGCCGTAATGGTTGCGGTGTTGGAGCTACCTGCGATGTCGCGAGTAACGATAACGCGGTAACCCTTTAACTTTGCTACGGAACCATTGCTGGACGCATAGGAGAGCTTCGCCGAGCCGGCATTGATCTTACTCGCACGAGGCAGGATAAAGTCGCCCTCGACCGCCGAGAGGTCGACCGTCTTGCTCGAGTCGGCGTAGTCCTTCACCAGGCCGTCGATCTTAGCCAGCGAGGCTTCGAGCTCGGCCTTCTCGGCAGCGATGTCCTCGGCGGACTTGGAGGCTACCTTGACCGGGTAGCCGCGCGTAATTGCAGTCGAGGGAGAGTTGCCGTAACCAGAGGCAAATAGTGTTGCTCGCACGGTAAACGTCACGTTTTTGTCGCCATTGCCATGAGTGTAGGCGACCTTGTAGACCGTGTTGTAATTGGAATCGTAGCTCGAAGTCAGCTTGGCCGCAGACGAATCGCTCGACGTCCAGGTGAGGTCGGCAACCTTCTTGCCTCCCACATAGAGCGCGCCGGGAAGCACCTCTTCCTTAGCAGTCGAAGGCGCGATGCCCGCCTTGACCGAGGCGGTAAGAGTCGCGGCGTTGAGCTGCTCGTTCAGGCACGCTTCAACCTTGGCTTGATCCCACGCGAGCGAAGAACTGGACGAGGGCGTGAATTCGACGATTTCGCTGCCGAGCGTCAGCGTATAAGTAGGTTTGAACTGGCGTAGCACCGACCAATCCGCGGATACGGTCTTCTCCGCATTGGACAGGAAGAAGTACGTGATGGTGCCATCTGCAGCGATGCCACCCTGCTGGGCCGGGTCGGTCGCACCGAAGGTCACAGACTTGAGAGTCGGCTTCACGTTCGCGTAGCCGAGCGCCTTGAGCTTGGCCGAGAGCATGTCGACGATATTGGTGTCGGTGCCATAGACCGGGCTCGGCTTCCAAGTGGAGAGCTTCTGCTTGGCCTCGGCAAGCGTCTTGGCATCGGGCGTCGCAGGCGTGGTGGCGCCTTCGTCCTCGACAATCGCCAGCTTCGTGCTTGCGGTGAACTTGTAGTCCCACTTGCTCGAGCCATAGGTCACCTTGCAGGCAACATACTTGCCCGCCTGAGCGGCCGTGAGCTTGAACTCGCGCGACGTTGCGCCGTCGATAGGCGTGTAGCCCGAGGCGGTAGGAGCCGAGCTCTGCTTCTCGCCCACGTACCACTGATACTTGAGCTGCGCGTACTCGGAATCGAGAATCTCCTCGTCGTCGCCCCAGTCGTCCTCGTAGTAGGCGCCAACTTTAATCGTATCGCCAACCTTAAGAGCAGTATTGGACGCAGATCCATCGACGATGTCCTGGCCCTTGGCGTTCAACAGACTGACGAAGTCGACCGTCACGTATGCTGCGGTAGCGATATCCGACTCGTCATCATCACTCGACACAGCGGACTCGGCTTTGGCACTTGCCTCGGCGGCAGCCTCCACTTTTGCAGCGGGCTGCGAAACATCCTGCGACTCGCTCTCCTGCGTATCTGCAGAAGCGGCAGAATCACTCGTATCCGCGCCCTTTGCAGGCTTCTCATTCTCGGTCGCTACCTGGTCAGCACCGGTCGCCGTGGAACTATCCTCCCCCGTCGGCTCCGCATCACGCGAAGTAACGGCCTCGGCAATGCCCTCGGCACCCTCAGCCCAAAGTTGCGCCGGCGTGGTGCCAAAAGCCATGGCAAAAGCCAGGAACGCCACCAGACCGCGCTTGGCTACGCCACGGGCAATCGCTCCATGACGACGCCACGAGGCGCGCTGGCACTCGTCCTCAAACATATCCATTTGTCTCCTATTGTCTGCACTTGGAGCATTGCCCAGCGGCTGCCCCACGTCATTGCGCACATTGCGCTCGAGTACCCCCATCGGGGTCCCCCTTCCCTCCAGAGCCCAACGCGTACCGGCGGCTTTCGCCACGGCCGCGCACAAGATGGGAGGCGATCCGACTTAACCTTACCGACCCGGGCGCACCGTCCGATCTGCGACGCGACCATCCCGGGCCAAGAGGAATTACGGTTACTGGTACAGCCGGGGACTTGCACCCCGATTCTCCCAAACGCGCAGGAAAACCGCGCATTCGTGCGTCTCCGCACCACCATCTAGGCCATCGATTATTACCGTCAAAATGGTATCACGCAAAAGGGCCTCGCACGCAGGCGAAGCCCAAGGTAAAAGCTATTGTTTGCGATAGGAAAATGCGGTGACGGTCGCAGCCTCTAGTGCTTGCCGCCGTGACTGTTGAGCCAGATATTGCGGCCCAGCATAAGCGCCAGCACCAGCGCGCTCACGTAGCCCATAAAGCCAATGACTGGGATACCAAACACAACCGGCTCGATGCGTGCGTAGTACACCACCGACGAACCGATAAACAGACCGGCGATCACAATTGCCATCGACATGCGGTCGATAATTCCGCCCAGCTGTCGCAGCGCCTTATCGCTGCTCATGATCTGCGTGTTCACCTTAAGCTGGCCGCGCGTGAGCATGCGCGACGCCAAGCCCAGATACTCGGCCGCCTCGAGCGAGCCTTTTGCTGCGCGATAGCTGCTCGCGGCAAGATCGCGCCCCATTTCGCGGACGCGCACATAGGTGCTCTTCTCGTTTTTGATGTGCGTCTGGATGATCTGGATCATGTTGACGTTGGGCATGTACTCGGTCAGCAGGCCCTCGAGCGTCACCATGCCACGGGCGAACATCGTCACCACACTCGGCAGCTCAACGTCATTTTTGCGTGCCAGATTGAGCAGCGAGGTCAAAAACTCGCCGATATCCAGGTCCTTAAGATCAAGACCCGCAAAGTCGGCGACGATAAAGTCCAAGTCGGACAAAAAGGCCGAATGGTCGAGCTCGGCCGAGTCGCCGCGCGTCACGGCAAAGCGCATGAGCGAATCCTTGAGCTTGGGCACGTCGCCCTCGGCCACGGCAAAGATCATATCCTTGACGATGCCGCGGTCATGGCTCGACATGCGCCCGACCATGCCCAGGTCAATAAAGTAGACAATGCCGTCCTTGAGGATAATGTTTCCCGCATGCGGGTCGGCATGGAAAAAGCCGTCATCGAGCACCTGCGTCGAGTAGTCCTCGACGATCGCCGAGCCGATCTTTTCCAGGTCATAGCCCTCGGCCACCAGGAGCTCGGGATCGGCAATCGAGATGCCGTCAATGTAGTCCATGACCACGACGTGCTCGGTGCAAAGGTCCAAGTAGGATTTGGGACACGACACGCCATGGACGCTCTTATGGAACTCATAGAAATCGTTGAGGTTTTTGGCCTCGGCCAAAAAGTTGGTCTCCTCGCGAAACGAGGTCCACAGCTCCTCGACCACGCCGTGCAGGTCAACAAACTGATCGGTGTTGACAAACTTGGAAACGATGCGCACCACCGAACGGATGATGTCGATGTCCTGCGCCATGACCTGTTGCGCGCCGGGACGCTGCACCTTAACGGCCACGTCCTCGCCCGTCACCAGGCGGGCGCGGTGTACCTGCGCGAGCGACGCGCTTCCGAGCGGATTGGGATCGATCGCGTCGAACATCTGCCCCAAGCGCTGGCCGTATTCCTCTTCCAGACAGCGGAGCACTACCTCATACGGCACCGGTTCTACGTCGGAGCGCAGGCGACGGAGCTCGTCGCAAAACCGCTGCGGCAAAATCTCGGAACGGTTAGCCAGAATCTGCCCCATCTTGACGAACATGGGGCCGAGCTCTTCGAGCAGACGGCGCAGGCGCACCGGCGTGAGGTTGTCCCACACGCGATACTTTTTGATCAGGCGAACAATCTGCCCAATGCGCTCACGACGACCTGCCGGCGTGAGTTGGTATTCCTCGTCCGGCGCCATCGCGTCGGGCTCTTCGGGGACCATATCGACAGCGCGCGGCTTCTTGCGAGCGCCCGAGACGGCGGCATCGACCTCATCGACAACCGCCGCCTCGTCACCCAAGGGATCTAGATTGTTGTAATCGGTGGTGGAATCTGCCATCTGCGCTGCTACTCGGCCTCTTCGGCGTCCTCTGCGTCGTCGGGCTCAACAGACTCGACGGGCACCGAGGTCACGTTGTCCTCGACCGAATCGACGATGTCGCGCACATGGGCCAAAAAGGCCGTGCGCTCGGGGGCGGTCATAACGCGGACGCGGGCCAGGATGAGCTCGTCGAGCACGCGCTGTGCCGCAGTCTCGCCCTGCATGCCCAGGCGCTCGGTCAGGTCGGAGATGGTGCCACCCGCCTGCTCGAACATATCGGACACGCCGCGGGCGATATCGGGGGTGCCGGCATCCTTGCGGACCTGCTCGCCCTTGGTACCGAGGTCGTCGAGGACCTTCTTGCCGCCCTCGACGGCAACGGCGGCGGCACCGAAGCCCACGTTAATGGCGCCGTTAACAAGCTGATCGAGTTTCATAACCATGGTTGGCTCCAATCATGAACAACTGCATTGGCCTTCTTGTACCCAAGATTGAGTGAACGACACAAAATCGTTTTACCGCCAAGATAGAAATCGAGCGGGGCAAAGCCTTTGACGGCGTTTGCCCCGCTCGTTCGCTGCAATACGGCTTTTACCTCACGTTGTCGTTCATCGCGAAAGAGTTCTTCATGGCGCAGCTCGTGGTGTAAAGCACCTTACCCAGCAGGGCATCGGTCTCCACGCGAACACGCTCGGCAAAGGCCTCATTGGCGCGTGCAAGCTCGGCAGGCACTTCGGCCTCGGGCAGAACGGCTACGGCAGCGTCGACGTCATGGATCTGCTTGTGGCCCATGCCACCGACCTTCTCCTGGTAGTCCTCCACAGCGCGGCCGCACTCATGGAAGCGAACATCGGCCAGGGCGCCGATCAGGCGGTTGGCCCAATAGAAGTTCTCGGACGTCACGCGTGCCTGGGTGTCGGCATAGTACTCGGGCATGGTCTCGACGTTGGCGTACAGCGGGACCAGCGCGTTAAACGAGTTGGAGCCAAACGCCATCCACTGCACGGCGCGATACGCCGGCTGCGCATAGGGACGCAGCTGCAGCACGGCGAGCTGGCTATTGCGGTTGATGCCGATGGGGCGATAGGCGCCGCGCGTGGCGGGCGTGCCCTTGCTGCCGTAGCAGTCGTACTCCGTACCCTGGTAGTGGCTCGAAAGCACGTACTTGATGTCCTCGATGGTCACCTTGCGCTCGGGCACGCGGCTCCAAGGGATGTCGTCGCTCTCGGGCGTGAAGTCGGCGTCGGGGCCATCCCACACATCGCTGGGGTTGAGGCAACGCTGCATATACCAGGCGCGCGGCGTGTTGTAGACATGGTCGCTGTCGCTGTGCGAACCAAATGCCTCGCGCGGGTTGAAGACCGCGGCCGGGCCGTCGCCCTCGACGCCCAGCGTCAAATCCAGATGCCACTCGGCCATCCAGGCACGCAGGTCGGAAGAGCACATGTGGTCGGCCTGGTCGCCCTCGGCGTCGTCCAGGTCAAAGCTGTCGATACCCAGCTGGTTGGGCATGGTCACATAGGCGTCGTCGGGCACGCGCTTGGCGATCCAGTGGTGGCCGCCGATGGTCTCGAGCCACCAGATCTCGTCCACGTCGCTAAAGGCGATTCCGTTGTTCTCGTAGGTGCCGTAGCGCTCGAGCAGGTCGCCTAGGATGCGCACGCCGTCGCGGGCGGACTTGGCGTACGGCAGCACCAGGGTCACCATGTCCTCCTCGCCCAGGCCGCCGGGCTGCGCCGGAACGTAGCCGTCCTCGCCCTCGTTGCCCTTAGCGGGCACGTAGTCGACGAGTGGATCGGCACCGCGAACACGCTCGTTGGTGGTAAGCGTCTCGGTTGCGGACATCCCGACGTTGAGCTCGTTGAATCCGGCCTCGGCCCAGATGCCGTGACCGGGGATAACGTCGGGGACGCTCGTGTAGCGCATGGGATTATCGGGCAGCTCGATCGTCAGGTGGCTCAGGACGCTCGTATAAACGCGCGGCTGCTCGTCGGGATGCACCACGCGCATGCGCTTGGGCTCAAATACTCCGTTGGACGAATCCTCGTTGCGGGCGACCAGCGTCGAACCGTCATAGCTCGCGTTCTTACCAACCAAAATCGTTGTGCACGGCATGCGTATCCTCCTTGAGCGAAGAAATCAAACGGTAACAGTGTATCGCTTCGACGCAAAAAGGGCGAAACCGCGGCCCCGGCAACCCTTGTGGTCAAAAAATGCCAAATATGAGTACTGTCACCAATTTAGTAACAGCAAATTTCCTTGTAATGAGTGCCGGAAATCCCCAATTGTCCAAAAGCAAGACAACGTTATTCCCCATATGTTCAATAAAATGGGCTCCCCGACGAGAATGAATATCGTTAGGGAGTCTAAAAGACGTAAAACATATGTGACTATCTTGGCAACAGTACTCATATTTGGCGTTTTATGACCACGTGGTATATGGCTAACCCCTCAAACAGCCCAAAACGCCTATTTCGATGCGCGCTCCGCCGCCACGATCACGTGCTTGGCGAGAATCGCAGTGGTCACAGCCCCCACGCCGCCCGGCACGGGTGTGATGGCGTTAACGATCGGCTCCGCAGCATCAAAATCGACGTCGCCGACCAGCTTGCCGGCGGCCTCGTCCCAGTTAATACCCACATCGATGATCGTCTGGCCCTCGCGAACCGCATCCGCGCCAATCGTGTGCGCACGTCCAACTGCGGCAACAACAATGTCGGCAGAACGGCACTCGGCAGCCAAGTCACGCGTATGCGTATGGCACGTCGTCACCGTGGCATTGCGAGCCGTAAGCATGGCGGCAACGGGACGGCCAATCACCAGCGATCGACCGACGACCGCGACCTTGGCCCCATCCAGCTCAACGCCGTAATGGTCCAGCAACGCCAGCACGGCCTCGGCCGTGCAAGGAGCAAAGCCCTCGCCTCGCCCCGAAAGCGTGGTAAGCAGCGAGGCCGGCGTCATAGAGTCAACATCCTTGGCGGGATCGAGTGCCGCGGCAACTGCATCCTCGTCAAGCCCAGCGGGCAACGGACGAAACATCAGGCAGCCATGAACAGCGGGGTCGGCATTGATGTCCTCGATGGCCGCCAACAGCTCGTCCTGCGAAACATCGGAGGGAAGCAATACGCGGCGAACCTCGATGCCAACCTTCTCGCAGCGCTTGAGGGCACCGCGCTCGTAGGACAGGTCGTCCTCGCGCTCGCCCACGCGCACGATGGCGAGCGTCGGAACAACGCCGTGCTCGCGCAAAGCCACGCAGCGAGCGGCAAGCTCCTCAGTCAACGCGCGGGCGACGGGAGCGCCCTTAAGCAGCTCTGCCATGGCTATCCCCTCTTCCTTGCGGCGTCAGCGGCGCGGCGCGCCAGCGCATCGGCGCGCGGCAGCCACATATCGAGCAGATCGTCGCACGCCGCCTCGAGCTCCTCGGCGCGGGCACGGTCCTTCATAGACGTGGTGTTGGCGAAGAGCGTCAGGCTTGCGCCCTGCATGGCGGCGCGGCAGAATACGGCGCCGCAGGCCACATCGGACAGCAACTGGCGCGAGCCCTTGTCCGCCATGTCCTCGAGCAACGCCAGCGCGCGACCGCACGCATCCATAATGCGGTACGGCGGCATGGCTGCCACGTGTAGCGCATCCTGAATCGCATCCGGTCGAGCCGGGTCATCACGAGGAATACCGTATGCCGCAGACACCTGGCCGTACGCACGAACATCCTCGGCGACCAGACCCACAAGTTCCTGTGCCAACTCATCCGCCTGGGCAAACGCGTGCGTCAGATCGTCCGCGCGATCGGCAAGCGCGGGGTTCGTCGCGCCATAGCGAGCAACCATCCCGCACAGCGAGGCACCCAGTGCTCCCACAAACGCGCTCGCGCTACCGCCGCCGGGAACCGGCTCGCGCGCAGCCAATGCCTCGGCAAAACCG
>URWM01000038.1 GCA_900551655.1 uncultured Collinsella sp. | reverse complement strand
GGCGTGACCTCACGGTCGTGGACCTCCCACATGCTGGTGCAGACCTCGTCCAAGAACCAGCGATCGTGCGTGACTACGAGCATGGCGCCCTGACCGCGCTGCCAGCGGGCCTTTAAGTGACGCGCGAGCCAGTTGATGGTGCGCATGTCCAGGTGGTTGGTGGGCTCGTCGAGCATGAGCACGTCGTAGTCGCCGATCAGCAGGCGCGCGAGGTCCACGCGACGGCGCTGACCGCCCGAAAGCTCGCCCACCGTGCCCTCCCAGGGCACATCGCTAATGAGACCAGCGAGGATCTGGCGCGTACGCGGACTCGAGGCCCACTCGTACTCGGGCGTGTCGCCCACGACGGCATGATGCACGGTATCGGTGTCGACAAGCTGGTCCTTTTGGCCGAGCAGACCGATCGTGGTGCCGCGACGATGCGTCACGCGGCCATCGTCGGGCTCCAGCGTGCCGGCAAGCACGCTCAGCAGCGTCGACTTGCCGTCGCCGTTTTTGCCGACGATGCCAATACGGTCGCCCTCGCCCACGCCGAGCGTCACGCTATCGAAAATATGCTTAGTGGGAAACTCTAGGCTGACGGAATCGCATCCCAAAAGAATCGCCATATGCCCTGCTCCTTCGTAGAAATTCAACGTTGTCCATGATAGCAGCGAAAAGGCGGGCCGCACGCGACACAAAAAGGCGGGCCATCTCGCAAAAGAGATGACCCGCCTCTCCAATCAGTCCCGCGGCAACCATAGCCGCCACGGGCCTCAAGCATGTCCCGGACTAGGAGAACATGCCGGTGAGGTAATCATTCAGCCGCTGATCCTTGGGCCGTTGGAAAATCTCGTCGGTCTCGTCGTACTCGACCATATCGCCCATGTAGAAGAACGCCGTGCGGTTGGACACGCGCGACGCCTGCTCCATGTTGTGCGTCACGATGACGATGGCGCGGTCGGCGACAATCGACGACATAAGGTCCTCGATCGCCAACGTCGAGATGGGGTCGAGCGCCGAGCAGGGCTCGTCGAACAAGATCACGTCGGGGTTGAGCGCCAGTGTGCGTGCGATGCACAGGCGTTGCTGCTGACCGCCCGAAAGCGCATAGGCGCTCTTGTCGAGCTTGTCCTTGACCTCGTCCCACAGTGCCGCGCCACGCAGGCTCTCCTCAACCATGCGGTCGAGCTCGTCGCGGTCGGTGATGCCGTGGCGCTTGGGCGCAAACGTAATGTTGTCACGAATAGATTTGCGAAACGGATTGGGCTGCTGGAAGACCATGCCAATGGAACGACGCAGCTCGTACGTATTCTCGGTCTTGGTGTTCACGTTGCGCCCGCGGTAGTTGATCTCGCCCTCCACGCGGCAGCCGCGAATCTCGCGATTCATCAGGTTGAGGCTGCGCAAGAAGGTCGACTTACCGCAGCCCGAAGGCCCGATGAGCGCTGTGATCTCACCCTTGTGGAAGTCGAGCGACGTGTTGTGCAGCGCATGGTGGTCGCCATAGTACACATTGACGTCCTTGGTGGAGAGCACGACCTCGTCGCTCACGGCCTTGCCGCTCACGCGCACGCGCTTCTCGCTCTCCCCCACGCTCGACAGAAAGTCCTGGGTCTCGGACGTGACCGCCTCGGTTGCGGGCGTTGCATTCATCTCGCTCATTCGGCCGTCATCCTCCTTGCCAGTTGCTTGCCCACAATACGGGCGATTACGTTAAACAGCAGCACGCAGATCATCAGAAGCGCCGCGGTACCCCAGACAATCTGCTGGGCCTCGGGGCTACCCTCGCCGTAGATCTTGTAGATGTGCACGGCGAGCGACTCACCGGGGCGGAACACGTTCCAGGCGCAGGTGGGGCTCGACAGGTTAAAGCTCAAGAAGTTGAGGCGAACCGGCGAACTCATGCCCGAGGTAAAGAGCAGCGCCGCGGCCTCGCCAAACACGCGGCCGGCCGAAAGCACGATGCCGGTCACGATGGCGGGCATGGCCTCGGGAATCAGGATGTGCAGCGTGGCTTCCCAACGAGTGAGGCCCATGGCCAGGCACGCATCGCGCTGGGCCTGCGGCACGTCCTCGAGCGCCTGCTGAATCACGCGCACCAGAATGGGGATGTTGAACATGGTGAGCGCGACGGCGCCGGAGATGATGGAGTACTTCCAGCCCAGCTGCACCGAGAACACCAGAAAGCCGAACATGCCGACGACGATGGACGGCAGCGAGGACAGTGTCTCTATGGCGGTGGAGGCGATGTCGCGGATAGGGCCGTTCGGCGCGTACTCAACCAGAAAGACCGCTCCGCCCAGACTGATGGGCACCGAGATGACCAGAGTGATCAGCAGCAGGTAGAACGAGTCGAACAGCTGGTAGAGCACGCCGCCCTGGGTACCGTTGGCGCGCGACGGCTCCGTGAGGAAGCCCGGCTGGAACAGCGTCGAGATACCCTCGAACAGAATGTAGGCCACCATGGAAACGACGATGAGCATGACGATGGCGACGATTGCCGTCAACACGCCCGTGGCGATGCGGTCCTGTTTTTGGACACGCCCGAGTCTCGCCTCGTCGATGTGGATGCGCGTGCTAGCCACGAGCCTTCGCCCCCTTGCGGCCAATAAGATGGATGATCAGGATGAAGATGAGGCTCATGCCCATCAGCAGCAGGCCGAGCGCCCACAGGACATCGTCCTGGGCCGAGCCCTCGGCATAGACCGCCATGGACGTGGTGAGCGTGGTCGTAATGGTCGAAGCCGGCGACAACAGCGACGTCGGCATGGCCTCGATACCGCCGATGACCATGCGCACGGCGAGCGTCTCGCCAAAGGCGCGAGTCATGCCAAGGATGACCGCGGTCATGAGCGACGGCATGGCGGACTTGAGCACCACGTGCCAGATAGTCTGCCAGCGGGTGTAGCCCAGTGCGAGCGAGCCCTGGCGGTAGCTGTCGGGCACGGCACGCAGGCCGTCGACCGAAAGCGTGGTCATGGTCGGCAGGATCATGACGGCCAGCACGATGGCGCCGGGCAGGATGCCCAGGCCCGTGCTCACGTGGAAGACGCTCTTCATGAGGCCGACGACCACGTGGAAGCCGATCAGGCCAAAGACGACCGAAGGGATGCCGGTCAAAAGCTCAATGAGCGGCTGGAAGACCTTGGAGCCAAACTTAGGCTGGATCTCGACCGCAAAGATGGCAGAGCCGATGGCGATGGGCAGCGCGATGAGCGTGGAGAGCACCATGACCGCAAACGAGGTGACGATCAGGGGCAGGGCACCGGTATAGGGCAGGCCGTTTTCGGCCGTGTTGGCCAGGTCCCACTTGGTACCGGTGAAAAACTCGACGACCGAGACGCCGTCCTTGACGAAAGCCGAGAGGCCCTTTTGGGCGACCATAAAGATGAGCGCGGCAACGACAAGCGTCACGAGCGCTACGCACGCGCCCGTGACGCCCAGGCCCACGTTCTCAAGGTCGCGCTTTGGCAGCTGTTTTGCCATTGCAAACCTTTCCGGGGCGATTACTTATTTAGCGGAGACCTTGCCGCTGGCGTCCTTGACGACCTTCATGGCAGAGACGGGGATAAAGCCCTGCTCCTCGACGAGCTTGCCCTGCACGTCGTCGGAAAGCATGAACTCCAGGAAGGCCTTGGTGGCGTCGTCGGCGTCCTTTGCGCAGTACATGTGCTCGGTAGCCCAGATCTTGAAGGAGTCGTCGGTGACGTTTGCACTCTTGGGCTCGACGCCCTCGACCTTGATGGCGTTGAACTTGGAGTCATCGAAGTGCGAGAAGTCGAGGTAGGAGATGGCGTTGTCGGTGCTGGCGATCTGAGTCTGGACGTCGCCGGACTTGTCGAGCTCGGCGTCGCCCTTAAAGTCGACAGCCTCGTCGCCAAAGACGGCGGCCTCGAAGGTAGCGCGGGTACCGGAGCCAGCCTTACGGTTGAGGACGACGATGGTGGCGTCGTCGCCGCCGACCTCCTTCCAGTTGGTAATCTGACCGGAGAAGATACCCTTGAGCTGCTCGAGGGACAGGTCGTCGACCTTGACGTTCTTGGAGACGACGGGACCCATGCCCACAACGGCGACCTCGTGGTCAACGAGGTTCTTGACCTGGTCGGCCTCGAGCTTGGTCTCGGCGAAGACGTCAGAGTTACCGATGGTGACGGTACCGGCGGCGACAGCGGTCAGGCCCTTGCCCGAACCGTTACCCGAACCGGAGATGGAGACGTCGGGGTTGGCGTCCATGAACTTCTCGGCAGCAGCCTCGACGAGAGCCTGGAACGAAGAGGCGCCGTCGTAGGTCACCTCGCCGGAGACGGACTCGGCAGCAGCGGCGCTACCCTTGTCGGCGGCATCGGATGCGCCGGAGCCGCCGCACCCAACGAGACCGAGACCGACGATGCTGGCAAGACCACCAGCGAGGCCGAGGAACTGACGACGAGAATAAGCCTGATCGAGCATGATCTTCCTTTCATACATGCGACTCGCGGGCACCCTGCCCGCTTTGCTGTTTGGAAAGATACGACCTCGATCAGGCGACAGCCGCGCCAGCTGCGGTTTCTTACGGGCATCTGATAGACCCTTACCGCAAGCGCTGCCCAGCCTTTACAAACGAATAACAATCCCGGCATTTAGCGTGGCGCGCCTTTTACACCGATAAAAAAGTTGCGGTGAAATAGTTCCTGCTTGGCCATCAAATGGCCCATTCTAGGAACTATTCCACCGCAACTTAGATTGGGAAACCGCGAAACCTTAAAGCTCTAATTCATTCAAACGGAGGATCGCAACAATATAGATCTTGAGCGCTTGCTTGAGCTGTTCCTCGTTGGCGCACTCGTTGGGACCGTGCATCTGGCCGCCCCATGCGGGCAGCTCCAGGCCGGTCTCCTCGGGACCAAACGACACGGCGCGGGCAAAGTTGCGCGCGTACGTGCCGCCGCCCATGGCGAAGGGCTCGGCATGCTTGCCCGTAAACTCGTTATAGGTGTCGATGAGCGCCTTCACGGCCGGATCGTCGGCCGAAACCGAGAACGGCACCTTGGCGCGACCCACGCGATACGTCACGCCAAAGCGGCCCACGAGCGGCTCGAGCTGCTCGCACATGGTATCGGCGCTCGTACTGTCGGGAAAACGCACGTCGATGACCTGCTCAATATGGCCATCCGCCACGCGGATGACGCCAGCGTTGCAGGTAAGCGGGCCAAACGCCGGACTCGTCGCATCGATACCCAGGCCGCGACCATAGGCATCCGCATGCACAAAGGCCAGGAACTTGACGAACTCGTGCTCGGCAGGCGTCAGCAGGCGCTCGCCGCGGGCACCAAACGCGTCCTCGGCCTCGCGCAGATACGCCACGATCAGGCCGACGGCGTTGATGGTGCCCTCAGGCATCGAAGCGTGGCCGCCAATACCGTGGGCGAAAATCTGCGCATGCCCGTTATCAAGCGCCGTGATCTCCAGGCGGTCGACGTTCTCAACGGGCGCCGGCAGCTCATCGGCGGCAATCGCAAGCTCGCAGATGGACTGCGACGGAATGGCATTGCTCGCCTCGGAGCCGCTCCACGACACGATGCGCCCGCCGTCGATCTTGGGGCTCACGAACGTCGCCCCAAACTGGCCCTTCTCGGCATTGCAGACCGGGAACTCGGCATCGGGCGTAAACAAAAAGTCGGGGTCTGCGTAGTTCTCCAGATAATGGTGAACGTCGGACATGCCCACTTCCTCATCGCAGCCCAGCAGCGCGCGGAAGGTGTAGCGCGGAACAATGCCGTGCTTGAGCAAGTAGGCGCCGGCGTAGAGTGACAATACCGCCGGGCCCTTGTCGTCAATCACGCCGCGACCGAGCAGCCAGCCCTCGCGGCGCTCCATGGTGAACGGGTCGGTGTTCCAGCCAGGGCCGGCGGGAACCACGTCCACGTGGCAGATAGTCGCGAGCTGTTTGTCGCCGCGGCCCGGGATATCGGCGATTCCCACATAGCCCTCGTCGTCGCTCGTCTGATAGCCGAGCTTCTGCGCGATGCCGAGCGCACAGTCGAGCGCGTCACGGACCGGGCGGCCAAACGGCGCGCCGGGCTCTGCATCGGCAGAAACTGCCACGGACGGATAGCTCACCAGCTGCTCGATATCGGCGACGACATCTTCCCAGACCTCGTCGACATACTCGGCGACGCTCTGCTCCACCTGATTCATGGACGACCTCCTTACCAATGAGCGGCGAGCGTGCCCGCCCCTCACATCAAACACTTATATAGCGAAAAGTTTAGCAAGCTCGGCCACCGAGTGCACCACTGCATCGGCACCCGCCGCCTCGTGCTCGCCCGGCGCCGCCGCGCCCGAATAGATGCCGATGCACGGCACGCCCATCGCGTGCGCGCCCTCGACGTCGTTAAAGCGATCGCCGATCATCACGGCATCGTCCGCCGTCGCGCCGAGCGCCGCCAGGGCATCGCGAACCGAATCGGCCTTGGTCTCGCGCCCCTGCGGAGGATTCATGCCAACCACGGCTTCGAACTGAGAAAGACCAAGCTCATGCACCATGTCGATGCATTTGGCCTCCATGCGTGACGTCGCCACGGCCATACGCTTGCCCCGGGCGGCCAACTCATCCAGCAGCTCGGGAATCCCATCGAACACGGGGTACTCCTCCGGTCCCAGCTCATCAAAAAAGGCGCGGTACTCGTCGGCCACCACAAGCGACTCCTCGCGGGAAAAGCCGTAAAAGTCGTGAAAGCTCTTCCACAGGGGCGGCCCGATCATGCGGCGCAGATCACCCATCTGCGTCTCCGAAAACCCGCGCGCAGCCAGCGTCTTGCGCGTCGAGGTCATCACTGCCCGACCCGTATCGGCCACCGTACCGTCAAAATCGAACAGCACAACCGGCCGCTCGCATAGCTGTAATGCCGCCATCGACATCCCTCTTCCCCAGTTGGCGATTTCCACACCAGCGCTTCAAACCGTTGACTATTCAACAATTAAAGCTGGCAATGTGGAACAACTCCACTATACTTGACGCACTTTGCTCTCAATCGGCGGCGCGCAGGCGCCCCATCGAAAGGTGCAATTATGTCTTTTGCCATCATAACCGACTCCACGTCGGACATCTCCCCCGCCCGCGCCCAAGAGCTCGGCATTTACGTGATTCCGCTGCATGTGATTATCGAAGGCGAGGACCTGCTCGACCAGGTGCAGATCACCGCTGAGGAGTATGTCGCTCGCATGGCCGGCTCCGAGCAGCTGCCGCACACCTCGCAGCCGAGCGCCGGCGAGTTCAAGGAGCTCTTCGATCGTGTGCGCGCCGACGGCCACGACAGCGCCATCTTTATCTCGCTATGCAGTGAATGGTCGGCCTGCTACGCTAACGCGTGCCAGGTGGCCGATACCCACGAGCTCGACGTGCGTTGCATCGATTCGCGCACCGGCTCGGGCGCCGAGGGCCTGCTGGTGGAGTATGCGCTCGCCATGCGCGAGGACGGCCGCAGCCTGGACGAGACCGAGGCGCAGATCCGCGCGGCCCTGCCCGACGCCCACCTGCTGCTGATTCCCCGCACGCTCAAGAACCTCGTTAAGAACGGCCGCGCGCCCAAGCTCGCCGGCCAACTCACGCAGATGCTCAACATTCGCCTGGCCGTTTCGCCGGAGTGGAAATCGGGCGAGATCAAGGCCATCAAAAAGGGCCGCGGCGCCAAGCGCATCGTCGCCAACACCATGGCAGATTGCCTCGCGTTTTTGGACGAGCACCCGGGCTCAAGCGTGCGTGTGCTCACGACCGGCGCCGCCGAGGAGCAGGAGCTTGTCAACGAGGCACTCGCGGGCCAGGATTACGTAGACGCCGGCACTGGCCCCATCGGCTGCACCATCGCCACCCATGTAGGCGTCGACGCCATCGCCATCAGCTACTGTCCTCGTTACCAGCCCATCCACTAGGGGCACCTTTACCACTTGCGGTGGAATAGGAACTGTTTTTGGCTTATCAGCCGCAAATCAATCCCTATTCCACCGCAACTTTATTGCCGCGCGCTACCCACATACAAGATATTGCTGGCGATTGGCGCGTTCCCAGCTGTTTGGGGAGCTTTGATTGGCCCCAACGATACCCAGTGGGCAAAAAATGGCAAATATGAGTACTGTCACAATTTTAGTAACAGCAAAATCTAGCTGAAATTGCCCGCTTTCACCGATTTCAAGCGCCATAAAGCCCCGAATCGTCGTGGTAAGGGGGTTAGAAATATCTAATCTCAGCCAATTGGTCTTAAATACTTTCCAAATGATATGGTACTAGCCAGGCAACAGTACTCATATTTGCCATTTTTTGCCCACCGGGTTCGGATGAAGCCCGCTCTTTACGCCTCTGGCTGCCCACATAACCGCAAATCCTGATTACCAAGGGCCGTCGCGCGCCTTGGCATCGACCGAAAGCCACTCGCGGAGCAATCCCTCACCATTAGCGAACTTGAATCGAAATTATATATCCCAAGAAGTCGCAATGCCGTACCCTCGTCTCAGCAACTCCAACACAAGAATGGCATTCAAATGGGCAACACCATGCATCAATACGCCCTCTTTGGGACCGCACAATTTAAATACGATCAGACGATTGCGCACACCGCAGACCCACACCGACAAATCGTCATTTGCAACAACGGTTCAGACGTACGCTACGCCACACTTGAAGAGTGGGAAGAAGCCGGCGCTTTGTTCGATGAACGAGCACAAATCGAGGGCATCGTCACCAGTGCGAGCCCAGCACGTGACAAACTCGAGCTCTTTCGCAGCCTCTTTACCGGGCGTAAAGATGTTTACGCTCATGGATATCGCAGAAAAGACGGGGGCATCGGCTATACGCCCGCTTGCGCAAACGAGTGGAAGCCGGGAATTTGTCCCAAAGTAGCCCATCAAAAAGTCAAATGCGCAGAATGCCACAATCGCGTCTTCCCAGAATTAAGCGATGCCGCAATCATTGCTCACTTTAAAGGCAACGATGACCGGTTCCGCGATGTCCTCGGGCAATATGTACTCGACAAGAACTGCAATACGAAAGTTCTCGTCATCGATTTTGACAAAGCAGACTGGAAAGAGGCAACAAATGTCGTACGGCTTGTTGCAAAACGACGGAACATTAACGCCGCCGTCGAGCGCTCAAGGTCCGGCAACGGCGCACACATCTGGTTTTTCTTTCTCGAGCCAATCAGCGCAAAGGCTGCCAGAGAGTTTGGAAGTTGCCTTATAACCGAAGCTGCGGCGCTTAATAAGACAATCACGTTCGAGGCCTTTGATCGAATGCTACCCGCTCAGGACACTATTCCCGATGGAGGTTTTGGAAACCTCATCGCACTTCCCTTTCAAGGCAAGGCACAACGTGAAGGAAACAGCGTATTTGTAGACGAACAATTCGAGCCCTTTCCCGACCAATGGCTTTATCTGTCGCAAGTCCAGCTGATTCCGCGCTCGACAGTGCAAAATCTGATCGAGACCACTGGGGACAACCCACACGGGCTAGCAACAGTTACGGTCGCAAACAAGACCAAACGATATGCCCAAAAACCACGAAAGCGGCTACCGCTCACATCGCGGGACTTTCCTTCATCGCTGCCCGTCACGCAAGCCGATATGCTCTACATCCCCGAAAAGTCTCTGAGTCCTGCAGCTCAAATGGAAATCCGCGGGCTCGCAACATTCGCCAACCCAGAATTCTATCGAGCACAAGCCATGCATCAATCGGTATTCGGTAAACCGCGACTTATAGACCTCAGCGAACTGAGAGATGGTTATGTTGCGATTCCCCGGGGCTGCAAAACTCAGCTTGAGCAGCTGCTCCGAGAAACCGGCGTTACTGCCCACTATTCAGACGAACGCAAATCCGGCAATCAAATTGTGATGACATTTAAAGGCTGTCTCTTATACACATCTCCGAGCCCACGAGACGTAGAGGAATCTCG
>URWM01000037.1 GCA_900551655.1 uncultured Collinsella sp. | reverse complement strand
GATGGCACCGTGGCTAAAGACCTCCAGGTCCACATCGGGCGCGGCGTTGTGAATGACGGCGATCTCGTCGATGGAGAGCTCGCGCGAGAGGGTCACGCGGTCGGCGCCCTGCTCGCGGCACCAAAGCGTTCCGCGGTCATCATGGATGTTCGCCTGGGTCGAGATGTGCGTCTCGATGCCGGGCATCGTGCGCTTGACCTCAAAGAACAGGCCCCAGTCCTGGATGATGAAGGCGTCGGCGCCCAGCGTGGAGCAGCGATGGATGAGCTGCAGTGCATCGCCCATCTCGGACTGCTTGATGACGATGTTGACCGTGACGTAGACGCGCGACCCGGCTAGATGTGCGGCGCGGCAGGCTTGCTCAAAGGCCTCGTCGGTAAAGTTGGTGGCCTTGCGGCGGGCGTTGAAGCTGCCCATGCCGCAGTAGATGGCGTCTGCCCCGGCGGCGAGTGCGGCGGCAAAGGGCTCGGGCCCTCCGGCGGGCGCCAAAAGCTCGGGTCTGCGGTTGGTGGTTCGACTGGCGGTTGCGGTCATATCCTGCCTTTCAAAATGCTCAGATACTCAAAAGTATAGTGGTGCTGTTGCGGCGGACGAGCCCTGTGGTCCAAGCAGGATAAAGTCTTCAGCAGCCCTTGCAGCAAAAACGATCCGTTTCCCTCCGTCCCCTATGGATCACCTGATCGGCTGGGGACGGAGGGAAACGGATCGTTTTGAGTTTCACCGTCCGGTCGTGCCGTTCAGCGGCCGACAGGTGCCGTTGGGCGATAAAATATTCTCGCAACGTGATAATAATCTTGCATCGCGCGGAAACCTTGAGTACTATCCCAATCAAGCGCGGCGTTCAGACCGAATTGTGCCTCCCGGTGCGAACGCTGCGCTCACGCTCTCTATCTGATCGTAAGGAGAAAAACATGAGCAAGACCGTCGTGTCTTCCGATAACGCACCCGCAGCCATCGGCCCGTATTCCCCCGGTATCCAGACCGGCAACATGGTGTTCCTGTCCGGCCAGCTGGGTATCGATCCCGCAACTGGCAAGATGCCCGAGGGCGTCGAGGCCCAGGCCAAGCAGTCCCTCGCCAACGTCGAGGCCCTGCTGACCGCTGCCGGCGCCACCTTTGCCGATGTCGTCAAGACCACGGTCTACCTGGCCGACATCGCCGACTTCGCTGCCGTGAACGAGATCTACGCCTCCAAGTTCGAGGCTCCGTTCCCCGCGCGCAGCGCTTTCCAGGTTGCCGCCCTTCCGGCCGGCGGTCTGGTTGAGATCGAGGTCGTCGCCGCTCTCTAAGGCGTTGGCGAAAACAAATCATGACATGCAAAAAGACCCTGCAGTGCGAGCTGCAGGGTCTTTTGTCAAGCGATGCAACAAAAACGATCCGTTTCCCTTCGTCCCAAGGGATCACGTTTAGCCTTCCTTGCGGACTTTTTGCAGGTAGCGGTAGACGCTGGGCTCCGAGATGCCCAGCGCGGTGGCGGCGCAGGCTACGGCGCCCTTGAGCATGAACACTCCGTTGCCGTTGAGGTGGCGAATGACGTCCACGCGGTCGCTTTGACCAAGCGACGCCACATCCAGCCCGCGAGCGCTCAGCAGCTCGGCAATGCTGCGGTCGATGAGCTCCTGTGTGGACTCCGAAAGGCTTTCGACCTCGATAGGGGCGGGCTCCGTGCGCGTCGGCGCCGCGTCGAAGCATGCCATGAGCTGCTGCGCCATGGCGTTGATGGAGCGCACGGTCGAGAGGTCGGTGTTGACGCAGAGCATACCGACGATCTCGTCATTCTCGCGGATAAAGTACGTCGCGGACTCCAACGTCTTGCCACCGGCGCCGCGGCCCTCGTAGCCCGTAATAAACGTCAGGTCGCGATACTTGGGGTCGTGCATGATCTTGAGCGCCAGATCGGTGGCGGGACCGCCGACCTTACGGCCGCTCACGATGCCGTTGCGAATATCGACGATGGCGTGGTCGGGATCCGAGAAATCGTGCAGCACGATTTCGCTGTTTTTGCCGAGTATCTGCTCCAGGAAATCGACCATCGGCAAAAAGCGACGTACGGTCTCGTTCACGGGCAACTCCTTTGGGTGAAATCGGAAATGTTCATAACAATTTTTTCTCATGGTAACACGCTGCTCTTCATCTCGTATATCCGCAGGTACATTGCGTAATACAGACGAACGGTAGGAATTTGGCGGTAAACGGTTGACCAAAAGAAAAGTTAGATGTTATTTTGATCAGACACTTTCTTGACCTGCGGAAATGTATTGTCTCAGCTCAAGAATAGTCTGATAACAAAAAATTATTATTGAGAATGAGAATCATCTTTAATACGATATGCAACGAAGGCACAACCTCAACCCCGCACTGCGTCACAATAGAGCGTTAGATGCGAAAACAACTATTTCGAGGATTGGTGGTCAAATGACCCAGGAGACGGTTAAGAACGGCACTGAAGCCCTGTTCACTCGTGAAGGCATGCCTCCCGTTAAGGAAATGATCCCGTGTGCCCTTCAGCACGTACTGGCTTCGTTTGCCGGTATCATCACCCCGGCGGTCATCATGGCCGGCGTCTACGGCTTTAATAGCCAGCAGAGCACCGACATCATCCAGGTCGCGCTCATTCTTTCGGCAATCGACACGGCCCTTCAGGCCTTCGCTCCCTTCCGTCGCATCGGCGGCGGTCTGCCCATCGTCATGGGCGTTTCGTTCGCGTTCCTCCCGGCCCTCCAGGCCATGGGTGCCTCGGGTTTTAGCTTTGGTGCGCTGCTGGGCGGCGAGATCGTCGGCGGTGCCGTCGCGGTCCTTTTTGGTCTGGCTTACAGCAAGATTAAGTGGCTATTCCCGCCCGTCGTGACCGGTACGGTCATCTTCTCCATTGGCGTCTCTCTCTATCCCACGGCTGTCAAGTATATGGCCGGCGGTATGGGTACGCCGCTGTGGGGCACCCCGCAGGCCTGGTGCGTCGCTCTTATCACCTTCGCCGTGGTCTTTGCGCTCGCCAACTTTGGCAAGGGCACGCTCAAGCTGGGATCCGTGTTCTTTGGCATGATCGTTGGCATGATCGTTTCGATCCCCTTTGGCATGATTGACTTCTCCAGCGTCGCCACCGCTCAGGTCTTCGCCCTTCCCAAGCTCATGCCCTACGCGCTCGAGTTTGATCCCGAGGTCTGCATTACCCTCGCTGTCGTGTTCCCCATGGTCGCCATCCAGGTTATCGGTGACGTTTCCGCCGCCTGCCTGGGCTCCATCGACCGTATGCCCACCGAGCGCGAGCTCTCCGGCGCTATTGTGTCCCAGGGCCTCACCTCTATGGTCGGCGGCCTGCTGGGCGGTCTTC
The DNA here is from genome assembly GCA_900551655.1 of uncultured Collinsella sp. Lineage (GTDB taxonomy): Bacteria > Actinomycetota > Coriobacteriia > Coriobacteriales > Coriobacteriaceae > Collinsella. Next base: position 6,586 of record URWM01000037.1, on the reverse strand, counting down.
CCACCAGCGCCCTTGGCCAGAACGTGGGCATCATCTGCTCCAACAAGGTCGTCAACAAGTGGGTCTTTGTGACCATCGCGGCCGTCTTTGCCATCGCCGGTCTGTTCCCGCAGCTCTCTGCCGTCCTTTCCGCTATCCCACAGCCCGTCATCGGCGGCGCGACCGTCGGCGTCTTTGGCACCATCACCATGAACGGCGTGCGCATGTTCACCCGTGAGGGCCTCACGCAGCGCACTACCACCATCGTCGGTACCTCCGTCGTCTTTGGCCTGGGTATCTGGATGGCCAGCGGTTGCCTTGCCGGCGAGGGTATGCCCACCTGGGTGTCCACCGTCATCGGCTCCAATGCCGTAACCCCCACCGCCATCATGGCCATTGTCCTTAACCTGATCCTTCCGCAGACGCCGGTCGTGGCTCAGCACATCGATGCTGCCAAGGACGCTGCCGTGGATCTGGTCTTGCCCGAGAGCAAGAAGTAACCAATTCGGTGCTATTCGTCGGCGGACGCATCGCCTCGTCCGCCGACGTCATGCGGCGCCAAGCCGCACTTCAAAGGGTTTGTCCCTTTGGTGAAGCGTTGACGGGAGAGGGCCCGTTTCCGGTGTAGGCCGGCGCTTCGCACTCCGCCATGTCAGAGGTGTCAAACCCCGCCCCTGATGTCGAAGGGAGCATCCATGCTTCTGGTCGCTAACGGTTCCGTCTTTACCCGCAACGCGCAGGCCCCGTTCATTCCAAACGGTGCGGTCGCCATTGACGGAGATACGATCGTCGAAGTGGGCCCCGAGTGCGAGCTCAAGTTCAAGTACCCGGATGCCGAGTACGTTGACGCCCGGGGCAACCTCATCATGCCCGGACTCATCAACTGCCACACCCACATCTACTCGGGTCTGGCCCGCGGCCTTGCCATTAAGGGCTGCAACCCCACCAACTTCCTGGAGAATCTTGAGCAGCAGTGGTGGAAGATCGACGACAACCTGACGCTCGACGGCACCAAGGCCAGCGCCTATGCCACGATTCTGGATTCCATCCGCGATGGCGTTACCACGATCTTCGATCACCATGCGAGCTTCTGCGAGATCCCGGGAAGCCTCTTTACCATTAAGGATGCAGCTCAGGAGCTGGGCATGCGTTCGTGCCTGTGCTACGAGGTCTCGGATCGCCGCGGCCAGGAAAAATGCGACCAGGCCATTGCCGAGAACGCCGAATTTGCCCAGTGGGCCGCCAAGGAGCGTCGCGATAACGACAACCACATGATCGCCGCCATGTTTGGCGGTCACGCCACCTTTACGCTGTCGGACGAGACCATGGACAAGATGGCTGAGGCCAACAACGGCCTGACCGGCTTCCATATCCACGTGTGCGAGGGCATGAATGACGTGTGGGACTCCCGCCTCAACCGCGGTGGCATCAGCCCCGTCGAGCGCCTGCTGCAGCACAACCTGCTGGGTCCCGACACCATGCTCGGCCACTGCATCCACGTGACGCCTGCCGAGATGGATATCGTCAAGGAGTCCGGTACCTGGCTCGTCAACAACCCCGAATCCAATATGGGCAACGCCGTGGGCTGCGCCCCCGTGCTCGAGTTCTTCCGCCGCGGCATCCCCGTGTGCATGGGCACCGACGCCTACACCCACGATATGCTCGAGAGCCTTAAGGTCTTCCTGATCATTCAGCGCCACAACGCCGCCATGCCCAACGTGGGCTGGTGCGAGGCCATGACCATGCTGTTCGAGAACAACGCCAAGATGGCCAGCAAGTATTTCGATCGCAAGCTCGGTGTGCTCGAGGCCGGCGCTGCCGCCGACGTCATCGTCATGGACTACAAGCCCTTTACGCCGCTGAGCGAGGAGAACATCGACGGCCACATGCTCTTTGGCATGATGGGCAAAAACTGCCGCACCACCATCATCAACGGCAAGGTTCTGTACAAGGATCGCGAGTTCGTTGGTATCGATGAGGAAAAGATCAACGCGTGGACCATGGTTGAGTCCAAGAAGCTCTGGAGCACGCTCAACGATCGCGACTACTAATTAACAAGTAGATTCACGCGCGTCGGATGTTTCGCCGCATCCGACGCGCGTATAGGCGACCTCCGCGGGGTCGCCGGCGCTTGTGCTAGCGCTACACCGTATTTGCGCCCGCCGCGCGGTCTCGCCGGGCGTTACAGAGAGGAGCTCACTATGAGCGACATCATGAGGCCGATCCCGTTTTCGCAGCTGATGAACTGGATCATCGAGGAGCATAAGACCCAGGACGCCATCTTTGGCGTGCGCAAGATGGTCACGACCAACCAGGAGGGCGCGCTCCCCATTTTTGACGAGCGCATCGAGACTCCGTTTGGCCCGGCTGCCGGCCCCAACACGCAGCTGGCCCAGAACATCGTGGCATCCTACGTGGCCGGTTCCCGCTTCTTTGAGCTCAAGACCGTTCAGGTTATGGACGGCGAGGAGCTCTCCAAGTGTGTGAACAAGCCCTGCATCGTGGCGCAGGACGAGTGCTACAACTGCGAGTGGTCGACCGAGCTCGAGGTTCCGCAGGCTTTTGCCGAGTACGTGAAGGCATGGTTCGCCTGCCACCTCATCGCTCGCGAGTACGGCCTAGGTAGCCCGGACGGCTTTGTCTTCAACATGTCCGTGGGCTATGACCTCGAGGGCATCAAGAGCCCCAAGGTCGATGCCTACATCGAGGGCATGAAGGACGCCAGCGGCTCCGAGGTTTGGAACGAGTGCCGCACGTGGGCGCTCGCCAACCTGGACAAGTTTGAGCATGTCGATGCCGCGTTTGTCGAGTCCATCCCGGCGCGCGTCTCCAATTCCATTACCGAGTCCACGCTGCATGGCTGCCCGCCGGCGGAGATCGAGCGTATCGCGACATATTTGATCACCGAGAAGGGCCTCAACACCTACATCAAGTGCAACCCCACGCTGCTGGGCTATGAGTTTGCCCGCCAGCGTCTGAACGAGCTGGGCTTTGACTACATCGTCTTCGATGACACACACTTCCGCGAGGACCTGCAGTGGGCCGACGCCGTGCCCATGTTCGAGCGCCTGATTGCCCTGTGCGCCGAGCGCGGCCTGGAGTTTGGCGTCAAGCTGACCAACACGTTCCCCGTCGACGTGACCAGGAACGAGCTGCCTTCCACCGAGATGTACATGTCCGGCCGTTCGCTGTTCTCGCTGACCATCGAGGCCGCCCGTCGCATTACCGAGCAGTTCGATGGCAAGCTGCGCATCAGCTACTCCGGCGGTGCCACGGTCTACAACATCCGTGCCCTGTACGATGCCGGCATTTGGCCCGTTACCCTGGCGACCGACGTGCTCAAGCCCGGTGGCTACGAGCGCTTTAGCCAGATGGCCGGCGAGTTTACCGACCTGGATGGCAAGCCGTTCGCGGGTGTCTCTCTCGAGGCTGTGGCTGCGATCCAGACCGACTCACTCACCAACCCGCTCTACAAGAAGCCGCTGCGCCCGCTGCCCGATCGCAAGGTCGCCGGCAAGAGCCCGCTTTCCGACTGCTTTACCACGCCGTGCCGCACGAGCTGCCCCATCCAGCAGGATATTCCCGCCTACCTGGCGGCTGTTGACGATGGCCGCTACGAGGACGCACTCAACATCATCATCGAGCGCAACGCCCTGCCGTTCATTACCGGCACCATCTGCCCGCATCCCTGCGGCCGTGCCTGCGAGCGTGCATTCTACGAGCCCGAGGGCGCCCAGATTCGCGCCAGCAAGCTCAAGGCCGCCCGCGAGGCCATGACCGCCGTGCTGCCCAAGCTGCGTGCCCAGGCTATCGCCAACGACGGCGAGCGCAACGTTGCCGTTATCGGCGGCGGTCCGGCCGGCCTGGCGACGGCGTTCTTCCTGACGCGTGCCGGCGTGCCCGTCACCATCTTCGAGGCCCGCGACTCTCTCGGCGGCGTGGTCCGTCACGTGATCCCCGAGTTCCGTATCACCAGCGACGATATCTCGCACGACGCCGAGCTTTGCCTGGCCTTTGGTGCCAAGGTTCAGCTCAACGCCCGCGTGGAGTCCATCGACGAGCTCAAGGCCCAGGGCTTTACCGACGTGGTCGTGGCCACCGGCGCCTGGATGCCCGGCTCTGCGGGCTTAGGCGAGGGCGCCGAGCTCGACGTGCTGGAGTTCCTCGAGGCCGCCAAGAAGGGCGAGAAACTCGAGCTGGGCGAGGACGTCGTGGTCATTGGCGCCGGCAACACCGCCATGGACGCGGCCCGCGTGGCCAAGCGCCTGGCTGGCGTGAAGAACGTGCGCCTGGTGTATCGCCGCACCAAGAAGCAGATGCCCGCCGACGAGGAAGAGCTCGATCTTGCTCTTGCCGACGGCGTTGAGTTCTGCGAGCTGCTGGCGCCCAAGGCACTCAATGGCGCCGTGCTGACCTGCGACGTTATGGAGCTTGGCGAGCCGGATGCAAGCGGCCGTCGCAGTCCCGTCGCCACGGGCGAGACCGTCGAGCTTCCCGCCACCACGGTGATCTGCGCCGTGGGCGAGGGCATCGACGCCAGCCTGTACGATGCCGCGGGCGTCGAGCACGACCGTCGCGGCCGCCTTGCCGCCACCTCCACCGGCGTCGAGGGTGTCTGGGCTGCGGGTGACTGCCGTCGCGGTCCGGCCACCGTCGTCGAGGCTATCGCCGACGCCGCCGAGGTCGCCCGTGCCATTGCCGGCGTGGACTTTAACAAGTACGCCGACCAGAATGCTCAGGCCGATCGCGAGGACGCCTGCTACGAGCGCAAGGGGTCGCTGTGCCGCGACAAGCGCAACTGCACCAAGACCCGCTGCCTGGGCTGCGGCTCGGTGTGCGAGGTCTGCTGCGATGTGTGCCCCAACCGCGCCAACGTTGCCATTAAGGTGCCGGGTCTCGCCAAGCATCAGGTCGTCCACGTCGACGGCATGTGCAACGAGTGCGGCAACTGCGCCGTGTTCTGCCCCTACCAGGAGGGTCGTCCCTACAAGGACAAGCTCACCCTGTTCTGGAACGAACAGGACATGGAGAACTCCGAGAACGAGGGCTTCCTGGCTGTGGACGAGGACCACTTTAAGGTCCGCGTCGCCGGCACGGTCCGCACCGTCTCGGTCGATGCCGTCAACACCGGTCTTCCCGAGGCCGTCCGCCTGACCATCAAGGCCGTGCGCGACAACTATCCGTATCTCCTTAAGAAATAGGCGAGTCTCTTATGGCCAAATCCATTCAACATAACGTGGCCTACGTTGCCTGCGGAAGCGGCTGTGCTTTCGCAGGCGGCGACGCCCGCTGCAGCGAAGGCTGCATTGGCTGTGGTGCCTGTGTCACGGCCTGCCCCCACGGTGCCATCGCGCTGGTCGACGGCGTCGCCCGCGTGGACCGCTCCAAGTGCACGGGCTGTGGCCTGTGCGGCATGGCGTGCCCGCAGCGCGTGATTGCCTTCGTTCCCGGCTACCAGAACATCCTGGTGCGCTGCAACAACACGGATAAGGGCGCCATTGCCCGCAAGATCTGCGACACGAGCTGCATCGGTTGCGGCATGTGCGCCAAAAAGTGCCCCGCCGGCGCTATCCGCATCGAGGACAACTGCGCCCATATCGACGGCGCGGACTGCCTGTCGTGTGGCATGTGCGCCGTCGTCTGCCCGCATGGCGCCATCCACGACCGCACCGGCATCGCCGCCGGCGTGTAGAAGGGAATCACCATGGCACAGGAATTCACTTTTACCGTTAACGGCGTTGAGCGCACGACGACCCAAAACAAACCGCTGCTGCGCTACCTGCGCGACGACCTGCACATTCACTCCGCCAAGGACGGCTGCTCCGAGGGCGCCTGCGGTACCTGCACCATTCACGTGGACGGTGCGGCCGTCAAGGCGTGCGTACTGACCACCGCGCTTGCCGCCGGCCGCAACATCGTGACCGTCGAGGGCCTGCCCGAGGACGTGCGCGAGGCCTTCGTGTACGCCTTTGGCGCCGTGGGCGCCGTGCAGTGCGGCTTTTGCATCCCCGGCATGGTCATGGCGGGTGCGGCGCTCATCGCCGAGGACCCCGAGCCCACCGAGGAGCAGATCAAGTACGCCATCCGCGGCAATGTCTGCCGTTGCACCGGCTATAAGAAGATTATCGAGGGCATCTCGCTGGCAGCTGCGGTGCTCCGTGGCGAAAAGCAGATCGACGAGGATCTGGAGCGCGGCGATGACTACGGCGTGGGCAAGCGCGCCTTCCGTATTGACGTGCGCAAGAAGGTGCTCGGCGAGGGCAAGTATCCCGATGACATCGACGAGCTCGATCAGCCGGGCCTGACCTATGCCAGCGCCGTGCGCCCCAAGTATCCGCGCGCCCGCGTGCTCTCCATCGACACCTCCAAGGCCGAGGCCCTGCCCGGTGTGGTGGGCATCCTGCGCGCCGAGGACGTGCCGGTCAACCAGGTCGGCCACCTTATCCAGGACTGGGACGTCATGATCGCCCAGGGCGATATCACCCGCTGCGTGGGCGATGCCATCGTGCTGGTGGTCGCCGAGGACGAGGCGACGCTCGAGAAGGCCAAGAAGCTCGTAAAGATTGACTACGAGCCGCTGGAGCCCGTGCGCAACATTGTCGAGGCC
>URWM01000036.1 GCA_900551655.1 uncultured Collinsella sp. | reverse complement strand
GAGATTCCTCTACGTCTCGTGGGCTCGGAGATGTGTATAAGAGACAGCCAATATGCAGAGCATGGAGGACCGGCCTCGGCTTGAGGGCTTCATCGATGCGGTGTGCCCGTTCTGCATAGCGCGGTATGCTTCGGAAGACTTTATGACTGCGGAGCGGGAGGACTTCTATCAAGATATCGCCGCCAACTGCAACATTCCCAAAACGTGTCTCGCGTTGCTCAAGGGTATCAAAGAGAACCCAGGATCTCCCTATAAAACGGGTTCATTTGCGTTGCGGAGAAGGACTTTATACTTTCTCGAACACTATGTGGAGCCCGTCGGGCGCATCGTTAACTCGATGAAGGCAAGCCAATACAAGCAGAAGTTTCTTTCGGCCTATCAGCAGGTGTCCGAGCAATACCGAAGCATGGCCTCTCAATAAAGCAGATGGCGGGCGCTTGCTCGCTTAAAGCGATTGGATGATCTAAACAGTGCAAACTGAAAGGCGGTACAGATGAATGATCCAGGATTAGATACGGGTCATATCGAGCGCAGGATCGACGCTATCGGAACAAAAGTTGACCAGATGAGCATGAAGGTCGATAAGGTCGAATCGCAAATGGAGGAAGTGCGGAAGGACCTTAAAAAGCTCCGAAGGGACTTTCTTGAGATGATGATCGAGCAACGTCGCACCGCTGCTCTTGAGCAGGCTGCTACGGAGCTCGTGGGCGTCCGGCAGGAGATGGACAAGAAGTTCGGCAACTACTCGGTGGTCCGAAACACCATGGTTGGCATTCTCCAGGCAACCGATGCGGCTCTCGTGCGAAAGGCGACGATCTCGACGGTCTCCGAGGAGTTAATGATTTCGACCCCGGATTACTGGCTGGCACCTGTCTTGGTCGCTCTGGCGGCATGGATTAACAACAACCGAGATCTTGCGGAGCGCGCAATACGTGAGGCCGTCAAACGCGACAACGAGCATACATCTCTTGCGATGGCTCTGGTCTGCAGACGTAACAACCGCACCGCCACGTGCTACGAATGGCTCGCACGCTATTTCTCGACGCAAAACGCCGCCCGTATCGATGCCGATGCGATGGTCTACATCGATGCCTATATCAACGGCATCTTCGGCACCGATGAGAAGCGCCTGTGCGATGACTATATGGCGGGTTGGATCGAGCAGATCAGAAATCAGAGCCCTGAGTTCGAGAATGAGCAGTCGAAGTCGTGGGCGGAGTATTTTACCAACTACGAGGAAGATATGAGTTCGAGATATCCGGCACTCAAGGTGGTGGTCAAGGAGTTTGACTACATCAATAAATATCTCGGAAAAGTCGAGGCGATCGAAAGTATCTCCAATGACTTCGCCGATCTCAAGGCTTCTGATGTTGACGAGAGGACGCTTGCCGAGCAGGTTGATAGGCATCTGATGGAGCTTGTTAACTCCGATGATTCCAAGGAGAGGAGTCTCCGCCGTCAGGAGGAGTATCTTCTTGCGGTCAAGGCGTTTGGCGGAGACGTGGAGCGCGCCCGAGAGCTCGTCAATCGTCGCCGCGACGAGAAGCGTCAACAGACGATGAACATTATCGACCAGATGACACGCTCGATGCGCGACCGGGGCTCGTCTGCGGATGTGCATAAGAAGAAGACTGCGATTCGTTTTTTGGGTCCTTACATCAACGGCGGTTTCAACCGGTATCGCAAGAGCGACATTCCCGAGTTTCCGCAGGCGATCACCCTTGACTTCGACGGCTGGACAAGCAAAGCAGTCTCCGGTGACGAGGGCAATGAGCTGCGCGGCGATTATGTTCGTTATGTCGGCGAAGAGAAGAAGAAGGAGCTCGCTGAGCTTGGCCTCAAGATCGCGAAAGGTAATAAGAGTCACAAGATAGCAGCCGTTGTCCTTGCTGTTTTGGGAGTATTTCTCTTTGCGTTTGTGAACCAGCTTATCGGTATTCTGCTTCTTGCGGGGGCTGGCTATTGCCTAGTAAAGATGAGTCTCTCGGGCAAGCAGCATACTGCGGAGGCGGATAAGATTGAGGCCAAATACTCCAAACGCATTCAGGAGGGCTGCTCCGAGATCGATCTGGCGCTTAACCAGTGGAAGAGCGCGAAGGAAGCGGCGGCCGAGCGCGGCGACCTGCTTAAACTCGATAGGGTGGCCTAGCCGGGAGGGTTTGCCTCGATAATCCATGAAGGGAGTGAAATAGATGGCTGATGAAGTAACTGATTTCGACCATGACGATGCTGCAATGCAGGACTTCGATGCGCTGAGCGAACTCGATAGTCTGTTTGAAGAAGACGAGCGGCTAAAGCAGGCTGAGAACAATGTTTTGACTCAAAATCTTTCGGGCTTTGCAAACTGCTTTCCCGATTGGGATTTACATCCGCCAGTAGCGTAGAAAAGCGCCTGAAGCACAGGCTGCGATTATTTGAAACATCGATGTTTCTGCGGGCTAGAAGCCATGGGGCTTTTGGCCCGCTGCCTTTTATATGCTGGCCAGCGGCATAGAATATCAACCGTATTCCAGGTTTATGGATGCCAGGCCGACTCGCTTCAGATTGGGCGCTACACCAACTTACTCGACACCACCACCGGAAGGACCAGAAGGGCCTCGTCCGTTCGTGGGCGGGGCCTTTTTGTGTGGCCTAACAGTTTTGCTATACTGCTAGCACGTAGAGAGGAGCCGCTATGGGTACGGCAACGGTGCAGCTCAACACACGAATCGATCCTATGCTCAAAGCTGGTGGCGATGCGGTCCTAACTCGCAATGGATTGGGGCCGAGCGATGCCATTCGTGCGCTTTGGGCCTATCTCGTCGAGCATCAAACGTTGCCGGGATTTATGGTGGCGGATAAGCGCGAGGCATCCTGTGCGGAGAGTCTGGCCGAGCAGGACTGGGGCCTGGCTTTTTCTTCGTTGGGGCTGAGCGCGTCGGATTTTGCACCGGCTGAATCTTCGGCGGAAGACTGGGACGCCGTGCGGGATGATATGTATGAAGCGATGATTGCCGACATCGAGGCGAATTGCCGATGATTGAGGCACAGCATCTCTTGGTAGATACGAATGTTTGGCTCGATTATTACCTGCAAGAGGGGGCGTTCGACGAAGCGAAGCACCTGGTGGAGCTTGCCGAGGCAGGCAAGGTCGACCTTCTGTATGCGCCAACGACGGCAAAGGATGTATTCTATATTTTGCCTCGGCGTCTAGCCCGGCGGAACGTGAATGGGATGAACGTGTCGTTTGCCTCGGCGTCATGGGCCTGCATTGAGCACATGATGCAGGTGGCAACCGCCTCTCCGCTTTCGTTGGCAGAGTGCGAGATGGCGCGCATGCTTGGCAAGCGCATACCGGATCTTGAAGACAACCTCATCATCGCTTCGGGCGAGACAGCAGACGTTGACTACGTAGTTACGAGCGACCGGCGCATGCTGGAGGAGATGCCCGAAGTTTGCCTGACGCCCGCCCGCGCACTCGATATGATTGGGATCCTAAACTAACCTTGCCTGTCTCGTTTCGCTATCATATGGGGCATTGTGAACCTCATGCAACTTTGGAGGACGGTATGGCGGATAACGCCGAGATGCTATTCTCGCCTGAGCTGGTGTTTTTTGATTGGGAGTGCGCGACGCCGGGTGAGGTGTTTGCGCGCCTCGAGGGTGAGCTTGCCCCGCGCGGCTACATTGCATCCGGTTGGCTCGATGCCGTCCGCACGCGCGAAGACGCCTATCCCACGGGCCTTGCCATGCCGGCGGCCAACATCGCCATCCCGCACACCGATCCGGGGTTTGTTGCTAAGCCCTATATCGCGGTGGTGAAGCCCGCATCGACCGTGACGTTCAGTGCTATGGCAGGCATGGGTTCCCCCGTGCCGGCGCAGGTCATCATCAATCTGGGCATTGCCGAGCCGGGCGGCCAGGTCGAGGCCCTGCAAGCGCTTATGAATATCTTTATGGATGCCGACGCCGCAGCCGATGTGCTCGGCCAGACCACGTGCCAAGGCATGGTCGATGCCATCCGCCGCCGCTTTTAGGGTCGGCACTTGGGGACTGTCCCAAACTGCCGGCAGAAAAGGAACGTCCCTAATTGCCGTCTGCCAGAGCGGTCCCCTTTGCACCAAAATGGTGCAGATTAACCTGTCCCCCATGCACCAAGTGTGCCGCGGGGGCTGCGTTGTGACACAATGGCGTTTGTTCGATTCGTGATGCGAAAGGCCAAACATGGCAAACAAGAAAAAGAACCCCGAGGTCGCGCCGACGCCCGAGCAACGGTCCCGCGCCGCCTCCAGCTCTCGCAAGAAGCAGCGCAAGACCTATGTGTCCAAGACCGTCAAAATTGTCCTGGTGGTCATCGGCGTGCTGGCGATGCTGCTCTCCGTCTCGGCCATGGCGTGCTCCGGCCTGATGTCACAGACTGAAAGCGCCAGCTCGGGCTATAAGCTCACTGGTGGCGTGGCTGCTACCATCAATGGCACCAACCTCACCGAGGACACCGTGACCAAGCAGATCATGAGCATGCGCACGTCCCATGGCTACACCAAGGACAAGGACTGGGCGCAGTATCTGGTCAACAACGATCTCACGCCCAAAAAGTACCGCAAGCAGCTCATCGACTCCTACACGCAGCAGATTCTGCTTCAACAGGCGCAGAAGGAAAACGGCGTGACCGTCTCGGACGAGGAGGTCGAGAAGGCTTGGAAGGACGCGTGCAAGAGCGCCGGCGGCGCCAAAGCCTTTAAGAAGACGCTTAAGACCTATGGCTACACCGAGGACACCTACAAGGACTCGCTCAAGGAGAGCCTGGCGCAGCAGAAGCTCAAGGATGCCGTGGCACCCACCAGCAAGCCCAAGGACAGCGAGATTGTCGATTACATCAACGAGAACCTGTCCAAATACAATGACGCCCGTCGCTCGTCGAATATTCTGATCAAGGTCGGTTCTGACGCATCTGACGAGGCCAAGGCCGCCGCCAAAGCCAAGGCGCAGGAGTGCCTTGACAAGATTAACTCCGGCGAGCTGAGCTTTGAGGACGCTGTGAAGCAGTACTCCGACGATACCGGCTCCAAGGATAAGAAGGGCGATGTGGGCTGGGACAAGCTCACCACCTTCGTCGACAGCTACCAGAAGGCGCTCGAGGGGCTCAACAAGGGCGATGTGAGCGACGTCGTCGAGTCGACCTATGGTTATCACATCATCAAGTGCACCGACTACTTCCATGTCGATAATCAGGTCGATGACATCAACCAGGTGCCCAAGGCCATCAAGAAGTACGTTTCCAATGTGGTGAAGACGCAAGCGGCCAGCACCGCGTACAGCGAGTGGCTGGAGCAGTACAAGAAGGACGCCGACATCACCGTTAACCCCATGCCCAAGGACGTGCCGTACAACGTCAGCCTGAAGGGCGTCACCAAGAGTTCGACCGACGATTCGTCGACGACTGAGTAATCATGGGGCGGCGCTCGTGCGAGTGCCGCCCGCACTATTGAGGAGGATTTGCAGATGACCAACGAAGAGCTGCAGAAGGAAATGATTGCGGCCATGAAGGCTAAGGACAAGGTTCGCCTGTCCATCATTCGCCAGGTCAAGGCCGAGGTGAAGAATATCGAGGTCAACGAGCGCCGCGATGTGACCGAGGAAGACGTCAACAGCATGATCAAGCGTCTGATTAAGCAGACGAGCGAGACGCTGGAGATGTCCATCAAGGCCGGCACCGACCAAGAGCGTACCGACAACCTGACCGAGCAGGTCAAGATTCTGGAGAGCCTGCTGCCCGCGCAGGTTTCGGGCGAGGAGCTCGAGGCCCTGATCGAGCAGGTTATCGCCGAGCTGGGTGCCACGTCCAAGAAGCAGATGGGCCAGGTCATGGGCGCGCTCGGCAAGGCCACCGGCGGCAACTTCGACAAGCCGGCCGCGGCAAAGATCGTCGGAGCCAAACTCGCGTAGGGACCGAGCGGCATATAGTTGATGTTGAGGGGGCGTGACCATTGCAGTCGCGCCCCTTTTTTGATGGCAGCTGAAGGGCACTCATTGGGGACAGACTTAAATGAGTACCCAACGAGCGGGCACTCATTTAAGTCTGTCCCCAATGAGTGCCCAATGAGTGGGTGGAAGATTGCGGGTTCTTTACGGGAATGCAGCGTGGGCTGCGGAAACGTGGTTCTTTCCGTACAATAGTTCAACTCGTGTAAACGCAGGGAAGGGACATTCATGGCAGACATGATCGAGATCAAGCATCTCAACAAGTACTTTGGCGACCTGCATGTGCTCAAAGATATCAATCTCACCGTCAAGCGCGGCGAGAAGCTCGTAATGATCGGGCCTTCCGGCTCGGGTAAGTCGACACTCATCCGTTGCGTCGATTATCTGGAGGAGCCCACGTCGGGCGAGGTCGTCATCGACGGTACGCCGCTCACCAAAAAGAATCACCTGGAGATGGCTCGCAAGTACAGCTCCATGGTGTTTCAGCAGTTCAACCTGTATCCCAACATGACGGTGCTGGGCAACCTGACGCTCGCGCCCATCAAGCTGCAAAAGAAGAGCAAGGAGGAGGCGACCGAGATCGCCATCGCCGCGCTCAAGCGCGTTGGCATGGCGCATAAGGCCGGCGAGTATCCGCAGAACCTCTCGGGCGGTCAGCAGCAGCGCATCGCCATCGCCCGTGCCCTGTGCACCAAGCAGCCCATCATCCTGTTTGACGAGCCGACCTCGGCGCTCGACCCCGAGATGGTCCAGGAGGTTCTGGACGTTATGATTGAGCTCGCGCAGGAGGACATCACCATGATCTGCGTGACGCACGAGATGGGCTTTGCGCGCCAGGTGGCCGACCGCGTCATCTTTATGGAGGACGGCCGCATTCTGGAGGAGGGCACGCCCGAGCACTTCTTCGATAACCCCGAGAACCCGCGCTGTCGCGAGTTCCTGTCCAAGATTCTGCACTAGGTGCGGTGATGGACATGACGGATATGACGAGGGCGGCCGTGTCGCGCCGCCACTTTTTGCAGCTGGCGGGCGTCGGCATGCTCGCGCTGACGGGAACCGCGCTTACCGGTTGCGGTAACTCCACCAGCGGCGAGGGTTCCGACAAGGGGTCCAAGCTTGCGGTCATCAAGTCGCGTGGCCATCTGAATGCCGGCGTTAAGAAGGACGTTCCCGGCTATGGCTATTACGACACCGCCAAGGGCCGCTTTGAGGGCATGGAAGTCGATTTGTGCTACCAGATCGCCGCTGCCGTCTTTGGCGTGAGCTACAAGGAGGCCCGCGCCCAGGAGCTTGTCGAGTTTACCGACGTAACGCCCAAGACGCGCGGCCCGCTGATCGATAACGGCCAACTTGACGTGGTCGCGGCGACCTACACCATCACTGACGAACGCAAGAAGAGCTGGGATTTCTCTACGCCGTACCGCACCGACTACGTGGGACTCATGGTCAAGAAACGTTCGGGCTTCACCTCGATTGAGGACCTGGACGGCAAGGTCATCGGCGTGAGCCAGGGTGCTACCACGCAGGGCCTGATCGAGCAGATGATCAAGGACAACGGCTTTAGCTGCAAGCCCGAGTTTAGGGCCTTTAGCGGCTATCCCATCATCAAGAGCTCGCTCGACGCTGGCAATATCGACGTCTTTGCCATGGACCGCTCCACGCTGGCCGGTTACATGAACGAGACCGTTGAGCTGTTGCAGCCCGAGGTCAAGTTTGGCGAGCAGGGCTACGGCGTGGCGACCAAGAAGGGCTGCGACCTTTCGGCCGTGGTCGATCAGGTGATTTGCGATCGCCTGGCCGATGGCTGGCTCGACCAAGAGGTCAAGACCTGGGGTCTTGTATAGGCGCATCGTCCAAGGAAGGAATCAAATGCTCGAAGGATTATTTGACGCCGACCGTTGGTCGACGACATTTCAAAACATGGGGCCCTTCTGGGAGGGCTTTGGCGTGACGCTGCAAGTGGTCGTTGCCGGTCTGCTGCTGTCGCTGGTGCTGGGCACGCTGCTGGGCGTGTTCTCTACCACTCGCTCGCGCGTGCTGCGCGCCATAAGCCGCGTGTACGTCGAGTTTTACCAGAACACCCCGTTGCCCGTTCAGGTGCTCTTTATGTACATGGCCGGCCCGCAGTTTTTGCAGGCCATAACCGGTGCCGACCAGCCGGTGCGCATCGCGCCGTTCGTGCTGGGCTTCTTGGGTGTGGGTCTGTATCACGCGGCCTACATCTCGGAGGTCATCCGCACCGGTATCGAGGCCGTTCCGCGCGGTCAGATGGAGGCGGCCCAGAGCCAGGGCTTCACCCGTGCACAGGCGTACTGGTACATCGTGCTGCCCCAGACATTCAAGATTATTCTGCCGCCGCTGTGTAACCAGGCGCTCAACCTGGTCAAGAACACGTCGGTGCTGGCGCTTGTGGCCGGCGGCGACCTTATGTACCGTTCCGACAACTTTGTGAGTCTGTACGGTTACCTGCAGGGATACATCGTCTGCTGCCTTATGTACTTCATCATCTGCTTTCCGCTCGCCATGCTGGTGCAGTGGCTCGAGCGCCGCTCCAAGGAGCGTCCGCGCGGCGTGAGCCTGGCCGAGCTTGGGCTCGACAACGTAGAGGAGGCCTAGCGCATGGAAATCTTCAACGCGACCAACCTGCTCTACATTTGGGGCGGCTTTGTTAAGACGATCGAGATCTCGGCGCTGTCGATCTTTTTCTCGCTCATCTTTGGCACGGTGCTGGCGCTTGTTAAAAGCTATGCGTCCCGCCCGTTCCGCATTTTGGTGAGCGCCTATATCGAGCTGTTCCGTTGCACGCCGAACCTGCTGTGGATCCTGTTTATCTACTTTACGGTGCAGGGTTTGGACATTGTGATTTCGACCATCGCCTTTACGCTGTTTACCAGCGCTGTTATGGCCGAGATTGTGCGCGGCGGCCTCAACTCGATTCCGCGCGGCCAGTTTGAGGCGGCGCAGAGCCAGGGCTTTGGCTTCTTTGCTACCATGCGCTACATCATTCTGCCGCAGACGTTCAAGACGATCATTCCGGCGCTGTTTAGCCAGTGCACGACCGTCATTAAGGACAGCTCGTATCTTTCGGGCATTAACGTGGCCGAGCTCATGTACACGGCAAACGTCGTGATGGCCCACGCGATCGATCTGTCGCAGGTGCTTATGCTCTACGGCCTGGTGTTTGCGATGTACTTTGTGCTCAACTTTGGTATCTCGCTGCTGGTGAGGGCATATCAACGCCGCATTGTAGCCGCATAGTCCTGCTTCCCCAAGCACGGTACCTTGCCCCTCAATCGTCGCTTGCGTACATTTAGTACGCGGCGCTCCTCTTTCGGGGCAATCTGCCGCACTTGGGAAACCAGGACGGTCGTAAGTGACAAAATGGGAATCAGGAATCGCCTATTTCTCATTTGTTAGAAAGGAATCGCGATGAGCGATCTGGAGAACAAGAAGAGTCCTGTGGTCATTACCATCGCGCGCGACTTTGGTGCCGAGGGCCACGAGATTGGCCGTATCCTCGCCAATGAGCTGGGGATTCCACTGTATGACAACGAGCTGCTGGTGCGCGCGTCGCTGCGCGCGGGTGAGTCGCTCGACAAGATGGCCGCCTATGACGAGCGACTGGCCGTGGAGAACATGGCGTTTCTGCCCGACCGCTACGACGCGCGTTCGTACTCGGACAAGTTGTTCCAAAAGATGAGCCAGGTGATTTTGGATCTGGGCGAGACCGAGAGTTGCATTATCGAAGGCCGCCTGTCCGATTATCTGCTTCGCAACAACCCCAACCACATTGCCGTGTTGGTGACCGCACCCTTTGAGGACCGCGTCGAGATCGTGCGCAAGAAGCGCGGACTTAACAAAAAGAAGGGCGCCAAGCTGGTCAAGCAGCAGCAGAAGGCGCGCGAGGCGTTCTACAAGCGTTACAGCGCCGGAAAGTGGAAGATGACGAGCGGCAAAGACATCGTCGTCAACCGCGCCAAGCTGGGACGCGAGGGCTGTAAAGACGTTATCGCCGCCGCCTACCGCTACAAAGTGGCGCAACTCGAGGCTTAACCGACCAAAAACCACCACAAAGGGGACAGGCACCTTTG
>URWM01000035.1 GCA_900551655.1 uncultured Collinsella sp. | reverse complement strand
ACGAGATTCCTCTACGTCTCGTGGGCTCGGAGATGTGTATAAGAGACAGGCAAGCTCTACGGCACGCCCGCGGTCATCGACAAGGACTTTGCCTCCGCCAAGCTTGCCGAGCTCCTCGATGCTGATATGCTCGTCATCCTGACGGCGGTCGAGAAGGTCGCCATCAACTTCGGCAAGCCCGACCAGAAGGGTCTCGACACCCTGACGCCGGACGAAGCGCGCAAGTATATCGACGAAAAGCAGTTTGCCCCCGGCTCCATGCTGCCCAAGGTTCAGGCCGCCTCGACGTTTGCCGAGAGCAAGCCGGGTCGCACGGCGCTCATCACGCTGCTCGAGAAGGCGCGTGACGGTCTTGCCGGCAAGACCGGTACCACGTTTACCGGCGACGCTGAGTAGGCATATCTGCACCATTGAAGAGGGTGCCCTGCGTCGCGGGGTGCCCTCCTTTGTGCTATGGGGAGCCAAAGGGCGTTCGCTGGAAAACGAGTGCATGCCTGTTCCGATGGAGTGCGAGCTTGCTATGGTGGGTATAGCAACTATGGTGTCCAAGGTAGCCAGGGGAGGTTTGCGGAGATGAAACTCGGTTGCGTCATTATGGCTTCGGGCGAGGGCAAGCGGTTTGGCTCTAACAAGATGCTTGCCGATATCTATGGCAAGCCGCTGATTGCCTGGGCTATCGATTCGGTTCCCCGGGGCTTTGACGTTGTGGTTTCGACGCGTTGGCCCGGGGTCGCTCAGATTTGCGAGGACAAGCATTGCCCGTGCGTGCTGCATGATGGCGAGCTGCGTAGCGAAAGCGTTCGTGCGGGCCTTTCGTGGGGAGTCGAACGCAACTGGAAAGGTTGCCTCTTTTTGCCGGGCGACCAGCCGCTCGTGAGTTCGGATTCTTTTGAGGCTATGGTTCGTGCATTTGACGAGCGTGGCCGCAAGCATCCGGTGCGTCTTGCGTGCAACGGTGAGCCTTCGAGCCCGGTGCTCTTTCCGGTGGAACTGTTCGATGCACTTATGTGCCTTGAGGGCAAGGACGGTGGCGGTTCGATCCTCAAGGACCGTATCGACGTGGTGCTGGTCGAGGCGCGTGCCTACGAGCTGTGGGACGTCGATACCGCCAAGGGACAGCAACGCATAACGGAGCATATCGCCGCCTGCTCGTATTTTGATCGCGTGGCCAACTGTATTAATCAATAAGGAGCAACATGATCATCATCAAAAACGGCGCGCTCGTGACGCCACAGGGGCTTCGCCGCGCCGATCTTGCCATGGATGGCGATAAGATCGTGCGGATCGCCGCAGCGATTGAGCCGGCCGAGGGCGATACCGTCGAGGATGCCGCGGGCTGCTGGGTGTTTCCCGGCTTTATCGACGGCCACACGCACATGCAGTGCTGGACCGGCATGGATTGGACAGCCGATAGCTTTGAGACCGGTACGCGTGCGGCTGCCTGCGGCGGTACGACGACCATCGTGGACTACGCGACGGCCGATCGCGGCGTGACCATGCCCGATGCCTTGGCCGAGTGGCATCGCCGCGCCGGCGGAACCTGCACGGCCAACTACGCCTTTCATATGGCACTCGCCGAGTGGAACGAGCGCAACCGCGCCGATCTCTCGGCCATGCGCGAGGCGGGCGTGTCGTCGTTTAAGACCTACTTTGCCTATGACCACCTGCGCTTGGACGATGCCGAGACGCTCGAGGTGCTCGAGGAGCTCAAGCGTCTCGGCGGCATACTGTGCGTGCATTGCGAGAACGGCACGCTGGTGAATGAGCTGCAGAAGCGCGTGTTTGAGCAGGGTATCCACGGGCCCGAGGGCCATGCGCTCAGCCGTCCGGATGTGTGCGAGGCCGAGGCAGTGAGCCGTCTGCTGTATCTGGCGCACTTGGCCGGGGATGCTCCGGTCAACGTGGTGCACCTTTCGACCAAGCTGGGGCTTGAGGCTATCCGTGCCGCCAAGGCGCGCGGGCAGAAGAATATCTATGTCGAGACCTGCCCTCAGTATCTGATGCTCGACGATACGTGCTACTTGGAGCAGGGCGAGGACGGCTTTGCGGGCGCCAAGTACGTGATGAGCCCGCCGCTGCGCCATGCCGGTGACCGTGCGGCATTGCGCGAGGCGCTTGTGGCCGGCGAGATCGATACGATTGCGACCGACCACTGCAGCTTTAACCTGCACGGGCAAAAGGACCGCGGGCGCGACGACTTCCGCGCGATTCCCAACGGCGGGCCCGGTGTGGAGCATCGTCCCGTTGCGATCGCTACGAGCTTTGAGGGACAGCTGGGCCCCGAGGATCTGTGCCGCTTGATGAGCGAGAACCCGGCGCGCGTCTTTGGCATGTATCCGCGCAAGGGCTGTCTTGCCGAGGGCGCCGATGCCGACGTGTGCGTGTGGGATCCCCAGGCGCGCTGGACCATTCGCGCGGCGACGCAGCACCAGGCTGTGGACTACACACCGCTCGAGGGCTTTGAGGCGCACGGCCGCGCCAAGGCTGTGTTTGTGAACGGCGTGCTGGCCGCGCGCGACGGCGAGCCCACCGGAGCCCAACCCGGCCGCTACGTGCCCCGCTAACAGGAAGGTCGCCAGGGTAGCTAATTTGGGACGGGGCTCTTTTTGGCTACCCCTTGAGGCTGGTGGCGATGAGGGAGCGGCTGAGGGCGGCCTCGAAGCGATCTGCCATCGTTGGATCGGCAAGCGTGTCGACTTGGTTGAGCATGACGCGTGCGGTGCTGAGTTTCAGCGCCTGCATCTCGGAATTGAGCACCTGGGCGACGCGCTCGGGCGTGGCGATGTCGGTGGGTTCGCAACCGCAACGCTCGCAAAAGAGCTCGGGGCGGTGGACGGCTTCGTTGATGGGCTTGCTGAGCCCCGAGGCGCCGACGATCCAGACGATGTTGGCCGTGCCAGAGGGAATCACCGGCTCCCAGGCGGCGTGGGCCTTGAGCGGGAGCCGCTTGCTGCCGTCCGCCTCGGCCAGGACGTAGTCAAAGCGCTGCGCCAGCTCGTTGAGCGGCTCGGCGGGGGCGGAGAGCTTGCCTGTCTCCGGGTCCAAAACTCCCGCCTGGCAGATGCTTCCGCGCGCAAGGCCCGCGCAGGCCTCGCAGGTGCAACCGGGAACATGCAGGGTCCCCGGCTTCCAAGGCGCGGCGTCCAGGCGACGGCTCGACCCGTCCCACGGCACGCCGGCGACGGGAAACATGTGCGTGGTGGTACAGAGAAGCACCCTGCAGCCGGCGCGCATAAGCTCAAGGCCCAGCGTCTTCAGCAATGTCGACTTGCCGCCACTGCCGATAATTGCGGTAATGCCCGGCTCGATCTTGAGCGCGGAGGCAAGATTGCCGCTAACCGTTTCCATCTGTTCACCGCCGTATAATACTGTGATAATAAATAATCATCAGAGTGCGGTCGAACCGCTTTTGCTCTGCTCAAACCGTAGCACAGGGAGGTGCCCCGGGAATGCTCGTTTATGTTCGCGGCGCCGGCGATATCGCCACGGGCGTCGCCGCTCGCTTGGTGCGCGCCGGCATGTCGGTCGTTATGGCCGATATTGCGATTCCCACGTGCATCCGTCGCACAATCAGTTTTTGCGAGGCCATTCGCCTGGGCGAGGTCGAGGTCGAAGGCATTCGCGCTCGCTTGGCTCAGACGCCGGCTGAGGCGCTCGAGATTACCCAAGCGGGGGATGTTGCCGTCGTGGTGGACCCCCAGGCCAAGATGCTCGGCGAGCTGAAACCCGCGGCTGTGGTCGACGCGATTTTGGCCAAGCGCAACCTGGGCACCACGCGCGACATGGCGCCTGCCGTCATCGCCGTGGGGCCGGGCTTTACCGCGCCGGTTGACTGCGACGCCGTGGTCGAGACCATGCGCGGGCATTTTCTCGGCCGTGTCATTACCCAAGGTTCGCCCCAGCCCAACACAGGCGTGCCGGGCATTATCGCCGGCTATGGCAAGGAGCGCGTTATCCACAGCCCCGCCGCCGGCGTGTTTCGGTCCGACCGCGCAATCGGCGACATCGTGAGCGCCGGAGACGTAATTGGCTACGCGGGCGATACGCCCATGGTCACGCAGATTGACGGCTGCTTGCGCGGTCTTTTGGCCGACGGCGTTCAGGTGACCGAGGGCTTTAAATGTGCCGACGTCGATCCGCGCGGCGATGCCAGCTATATCAACTACATTTCGGACAAGGCGACGTCGGTCGGCGGCGGCGTGCTGGAGGCACTCGCTATGCTTACCGGTGTGTTCCAGGGATAGGAAATTGCAATGGAAAAGCTCGATGTGGTGAATGCAGCGCTTGGTGCTCTGAAGGCCGGTAAGACGTGCGAGCTGGTGGTAGTTGCCGGCACGGCAGGGTCATCGCCGCGCGGCGTGGGCGCCTGGATGGCCGTCTTTGCCGATGGCAGCCAAGCGGGCACCATCGGCGGCGGCAAAATCGAGCTCTTTGCGCTGGACGAGGCCTGCGAGCTGCTGGCCGGGGGTCAATCGCGTCTAGTCCGCTACACCATGGGCGGCGAGAACTCCGATACCGGCATGATCTGCGGCGGAGCTATCTGTCTGTGCTATCTGCACCTGGACGCGACCCGGGCGCCGTTGTTCCAGGAAATAGCCGACGTCTTGGCCTATCGGCGCATCGGCGACTTCGTCATCGACTTTGAGCCGTTTATCGCGAGCGCGCTCGAGGGCGATGTGGCCGAGTGCCATGGCGAGGAATCGCGCCGCACCATTGCGGGTTGCCCCGGGCTTTCGCTGGTGGAGGAGGGGGGTAAGGTCACCTACACCAACGCCGCCTCCGAGATTCCTGCGGCGCACATCGAGACGCTCTGCCCCGAGGGCCTGACCTATATCTTTGGCTGCGGCCACGTGGGCGCTGCGACGGCGCGGGTGCTCACGGCGGCGGGCTTTGCCGTTGTGGCTTGCGACGACCGCCCCGGCACACTGACCCCCGAATGGGTGCCCGGGGTCTATGACCGTCGTCTGGTCGATTACAAGAACCTGGGCGAGCAATGCCCCATCGGACCGCGCGACCTGGTGGTGGTCGCCACGGCGGGCCACAAGTCCGATATCGACGTGGTGATCCAGGCCATGCGCGCCAAACCCGCCTATCTGGGCTGCTTGGGCTCGCGCCGAAAGACGGCCTTTGTGCGCGCCCGCCTGGAGCAGGAGGGCTTTACGCAGGAGCAAATCAACGAGCTGCACCTGCCGATCGGCGTTGCCATCGAGGCCGAGGACCCCGAGGAGATCGCCATCTCCATCGCCGCCGAGATGATCCACCTGCGCCGCACCAAACTCGTCCCCCGCAAGCGCTAATCGCATCCCCACCAATAAGTTGCGGTGAAATAGTTCCTAGATAAGCCTGACGGTCGGTCAGCCAGGAACTATTTCACCGCAACTGCCATATTGATCCCTAGGGGACGGAGGAAAACGGATCACTTAGAGGGCCAGGCAACCCAAGTGATCCGTTTTCCTCCGTCCCCAAGGGATCAATATGTGCGGGGGAGTTGTGGAGTTGTGCAGGCAGACGAGGTTTTTCTGGAAATACGCTCCCGATGCGCGTATAGTACCGATTGTTTTGTCGGCTCCTGCTGCGTCGAGTCCAAACCGCGAAATGCCATGAGCGGCGCGGATGCAGCCAGGAGGCACGAGGACAACCCACCGTGGCCACGCCCCGTGCTTAAAACCCCAAGAAGGAGTGAACAATGGCAGAAGAGAAGTATGTGCCGCGTCTGAAGACCAAGTACAACAACGAGGTCAAGCAGCAGCTTCAGGACAAGTTCCAGTACGAGAACGTCATGATGATCCCCAAGTTTGAGAAGATCGTCGTGAACATGGGTGTCGGCGAGGCCGCTACCGATTCCAAGGCCATCGACGGTGCCGTGCGCGACCTGCGCGCCATCACCGGCCAGCAGCCGATGATCACCCGTGCCCGCAAGTCCATCGCTACCTTCCGCCTGCGCGCTGGTATGCCGATCGGCTGCAAGGTTACCCTGCGTGGCGACCGTATGTGGGAGTTCTTCGATCGTCTGACCTCCGTCGCGATCCCCCGTATCCGCGACTTCCGCGGCATCTCCGCCAAGAGCTTCGACGGCCGTGGTAACTTCTCCATGGGCGTCACCGAGCAGCTCATCTTCCCCGAGATCGACTTCGACTCCGTCGATCACCAGCGTGGTATGGACATCACTTTCGTGACCACCGCCAACACCGATGAGGAGGCCAAGGCCCTTCTGGACGCCTTCGGTTTCCCGTTCAAGAAATAGGTTCACCTGCCCTATAAGCGCCGTTCCCACAAGGGGGCGGCGCTTGGGGCGAACAATACTCTATGTGAGGAGGATATAAGTGGCTAAGACATCGATGATCGTCAAGTGCAATCGCAAGCAGAAGTTCTCTACTCGTGAGTACACGCGCTGCCAGCGCTGCGGCCGTCCGCACTCTGTGTACCGCAAGTTCGGCCTGTGCCGTGTCTGCTTCCGCGAGCTTGCACTCAAGGGCGAGCTTCCCGGCGTTAAGAAGGCCAGCTGGTAAGTCACTACCAGCGTTTCAAGCATCAGTTTGAGACAGGGAAAACGCGCTAGTTAGGCTTTGCCGTTAAGGGCGGCGAAGAACCAAGAGCACGTGTTCATCAAGAACGAAGGAGAATCTGTATGAACCTTACAGACCCGATCGCAGATATGCTTACGCGCATCCGTAACGCTAACTCTGTGAACAAGGCCACGGTCTCCATGCCGAGCAGCAAGAAGCTCGTCGAGATCGCTCGTGTTCTGCACGAGGAGGGCTACATCGAGGGCTACGATGTCGAGGACACCGTTCCCCAGAAGACTCTGCACATCACGCTTAAGTATGGTCCCAAGAAGGCTAAGGTCATCAACGGCATCCGCCGCATTTCCAAGCCGGGCCTGCGTAAGTACACCGGCGTTGCCGACATGCCCCGCGTCCGTGGTGGCCTTGGTACCGCCATTATTTCCACCAGCCATGGCGTTATGACCGACCGCGATGCTCGCAAGCACAACGTCGGCGGCGAGATCATCGCTTTCGTCTGGTAATTCGCTCGGTAGGTAGAAGGAAAGGAGATCACCGTGTCTCGTATCGGTAATAAGCCTGTCCAGATTCCCGCCGGAGTCGAAGTGGCAGTCAACGGCAACAACGTTGTCGTCAAGGGCCCCAAGGGCCAGCTCGAGCTCGATGTCTTTGAGAAGCTCGCTATCAACGTCGAGGACAACGTCCTCACCGTTTCCCGTCCCGACGACGAGCGTGAGACCCGTGCCCGCCACGGCCTCACCCGCGCCCTCATCCACAACATGGTTGTTGGCGTTTCCGAGGGCTTCGAGAAGAAGCTCGAGCTCGCCGGTGTCGGTTACCGCGTGCAGCAGAAGGGCAAGAACCTCGAGTTCTCCCTGGGCTTCTCGCACCCCGTGATCGTCGAGGCTCCCGAGGGCATCACCTTCGAGGTTCCCGACAACACCCACGTGAACGTCAAGGGTATCAACAAGCAGCAGGTCGGTCAGATCGCCGCTGAGATCCGCGGCCATCGTCCTCCCGAGCCTTACAAGGGCAAGGGTATCCACTACGTTGGCGAGCACATCCGCCGCAAGCTGGGTAAGGCCGCCAAGTAGTCGTAACCGACTCACTCGCATAAGACCAGCACCCCGTCAGGTGCTGGCAAGATCAACCTTTTTAGGAGTTTACGTATGAACAAGCATAAGGCGAAGCTGGAAGGCCTCAAGCGTCGTCAGCGTCGTGTTCGCGGCAAGGTCTCGGGTACCGCCGAGCGTCCGCGTCTTCGCGTGACCCGTACTAACGCCAACATCTATGCCCAGATCATCGACGACAGCAAGGGCTCCAGCCTGACGCTCGTCTCCGCCTCGACCCTCGAGGCCGAGTTCAAGGGCACCCACACCTCGAACAAGGAGGCTGCGGAGAAGGTCGGTCAGCTCGTTGGCAAGCGCGCCATCGAGGCCGGCATCACCAAGGTCGCCTTCGATCGCGGTGGCCGTATCTACCATGGCCGCGTCAAGGCCCTCGCCGACGGTGCTCGTGCCGCCGGTCTCGAGTTCTAGGAGGTATGTAGCACATGGCTCGTAATCAGAAGCAGCAGCGCGAGGCCTCCGAGTTCGAGGAGCGCGTCGTTTACATCAACCGCGTGTCGAAGACCGTCAAGGGTGGTCGTCGCATGAGCCTCGTCGCTCTCGTCGTCGTTGGCGACGGCAAGGGCAACGTCGGCGTTGGCATGGGCAAGTCCGCTGAGGTGCCCATGGCCATCTCCAAGGCGTCTCTCGATGCCAAGAAGAACATGTTCCACGTGCCGGTGACCGAAGAGGGCACCATCCCGCACGAGGTTCTCGGTCACTTTGGTGCCGGCCGCATCATCATCAAGCCCGCTGTCGAGGGTACCGGCGTTATCGCCGGCGGCGCTGTGCGTCCCCTCTTCGAGCTTGCCGGCATCAAGAACGTCCTGTCCAAGTCCCTCGGTACCGACAACGGCCTCAACATCATCAAGGCTGCCGTCGAGGGCCTCAAGGAGCTCTCCAGCCCTGAGGACGTCGCGGCTCGCCGTGGCCTGACGGTCTCCGAGATGTTCGTCGGTAAGGAGAACTAAGCATGGCTGACACCATCAAGATCAAGCAGGTCCGCAGCACCAACGGTTGCAAGCAGGACCAGGTCCGTACTGTCCGTGCCCTCGGTCTCCACAGGATCCGCGAGGTTCGCGAGATTGCTGACAACGAGTCCGTCCGCGGCATGATCTTCAAGGTCAAGCACCTTGTCGAGATTGTAGAGGAGTAGCAAATGCAGCTTCACGATCTTACTCCCGCGCCCGGTTCCATCAAGAACCGCAAGCGCGTCGGCCGTGGCAATTCTTCGGGTCACGGCACCACTTCTGGCCGCGGCCAGAAGGGCCAGGGTTCCCGCTCTGGCGGCACCAAGGGTGCCGGCTTCGAGGGTGGCCAGACTCCGCTGGCTATGCGCCTGCCCAAGCTTCCGGGCTTCCGCAACCCCCGTCGTATCGAGTACACCGCCGTTAACGTTGAGCGTCTCGAGCGCAAGTTCGAGGACGGCGCTGTGATCGACGGTGCCGCTCTTAAGGCCGCTCGCATCACCAAGAGCGAGTTCGAGCCCGTCAAGGTGCTCGGCAATGGTGAGCTCACCAAGAAGTTCACGGTCAAGGTCGACAAGGTCAGCGCCTCTGCGCAGGCCAAGATCGAGGCCGCCGGCGGAAAGGTCGAGCTGCCGTGCTAAATGGTCTTAAGAATGCTTTCCGCATCAAAGAATTGCGCGAAAAGATTCTTTTTACCATAGCTATGCTCGTCGTGTACCGCATTGGTGCGCACGTTCCTGTGCCCGGCATTCCCTTCCAGGGGATGCTGGGCCTTTTCTCGACCGATAACAATTCGGTCGCCGCAGGTGCTATGGCCCTCCTGAATCTTTTCTCTGGTGGCGCGTTGAGCTATGTGTCGGTGTTCTCCCTGGGCATCATGCCTTACATCACCAGCTCGATCATCCTCCAGATGCTCCAGGCCGTTGTGCCTTCCCTGCATGAGCTTGCCCGCGAGGGCGAGGTCGGTCAGACCAAGATTACGCAGTATTCGCGTTACCTCACCTTGGCTCTGGCAATCCTCAACTCCGTGGGTTACCTCTTCCTCTTTAAGAGCTTCGGCATCAGCTTCAATGGCGCCGGCGCTCCCGAGATCATCTTCGACCTCATGATTGTCGGCACGCTCACCGCGGGCGCCATGCTGATCATGTGGATTGGTGAGCTCATCACCCAGCGCGGTATCGGCAATGGCATGTCGCTGATCATCTTTGCGAACATCATGGCCGGTCTGCCGCAGGCGATCTTCTCCAGCACCGAGGGCAATGCCGGTGGCATCATCACCATGGTGATCATCTGCGCCATCATCTTGCTGGTTATCCCGCTGATTGTTTTCCTTGAGCGTGGCCAGCGCCGCATCCCGGTCTCCTACGCCAAACGCGTCGTGGGCCGTCGCATGATGGGTGGCCAGACCACCTACCTGCCCATCAAGGTCAACACCGCGGGTGTCGTGCCGATCATCTTCGCTTCGGCGCTGCTGTACTTCCCGGCCCAGATTGCCGTGTTCTTCCCCGGCATCGGCTGGATTCAGGCAGTTGCCTCCGCGCTTTCGACCGGTTGGCTCAACTGGGTGCTTAACGTTGTCCTCATCGTGTTCTTCGCGTACTTCTACATCTCCATGGCTGTCTCTTAT
>URWM01000034.1 GCA_900551655.1 uncultured Collinsella sp. | reverse complement strand
TGTCCCCGCCCACGTCATCAAGATGCGCGACGAGAAGACCGACAGCAAGACTGGCCTCGAAGAGGGCTTACGCCAGCTTTAGTAATTACGCGGTTTTGACAAACCGCGTTTTCGCTGACGCATGCTCAACCTGCGGCGCAATGTCAGCAACCAAGCCGAAAACAAAAAAGGCCGAAGCACCATCGGGGCTTCGGCCTTCATCATCTCAGGGTTCCGTCGTATTCAACCATGGCGGGTCGCTTTGACAAGCGCCCTGCGGCCGTCTTATAGACCTCGGAACGGTCGCGCCGCCCTATTGCCACGATCTCGGCAATCTCAACCGTTCCGTCCTCCCGGATTCGAAAAACCATTCGGAGTCCTGCATTGCGCCATTTGATCTTTTTGCAGCCGGCAAGCTCGCCGTGAAGCGGCGTTCCAATTTCATCAGCGCGCGTCTTTAATTTCGCGACTGCAATACGGACAAGTCTTCGCTGAGATCCATCTAGTTTTTGATATTCCTTCTCGACGTCTCGATTCAAAAAGCCGACGACAAAATGCCCACTCATTCGAAAAGATCCTCATCGGGGATCGCGTCCGGATACATCGATTCAAACTCCGCGAGCTCCTCGGTAGTTAGGGCGTCCTCAAACGGAACAAATTCATGCGGACCATGCTTGACTCGATCAGCAGCGATGCGATTTATCTCAAGTTCGTGCAGATACTGCAGCGCGCCGTACATTTCCTCATAGGCGGCATAGTCGATAATCACGGTATCGATATCGTTATGATCGGCAATGAACTGTGGTGCGCGTTTTGCGCGTTTACGAATGGCAGATAAAGACTTGCTTGCTTCGGTAGCCGAAACAACCTGGTCTTTTGTAAACACCGGTTTTTCCAGAACAAGTGCGGACATTTTGACCTCCAAAAAATAATCTGGATTATATTTCAAAGTATACTTCAAAATATAATCCAGACTTTTATTCGAAAGAAAAAAGCCCTATCGATTCTCGATGCTGCCGATGTTTTTGAGCTCGATAGAGATGAGGCCGTTGGGCTCGTTGACAAACTCGATGTACTCGGAGTTCGAACCCATCTCGGCCGGGAAGCTGATCTCGATACCCGTGTCGGTACGGATCTTATGATTGCGCACCGCCGCGCGTTCGACCTGCTTGCGCTCCACGGGCACACGCTCAGGCACCTTCTCCTCAGTCAGTGCCGCGCGCACGCTCTCCTTGATAACCGGTTCGTCCTCAAAGACCTCATCGACGATATCCCAAGGCGGCAGCTCCTCGTCATCCTCGACTTTCTCGGCGACGGCAGCCTTAACCTTGGCGAGCGCCACGGCCGTATTGGCACCGTGCTCCTCGGCGACTTCCTCGACCACACGCGTCACGGTGTCGATGACCTCCTTGCCCGATACGCCCGTGTCGCACTGCAGCAGGCCATCGGGGATAAGCATACGGTCCTCACCGGCAATCTTGCGTTTCTTGTCCACGTAACCGATCTCCATGGTGCTCGCACGCACGATGGCATAGCTCGGCACCTTTTGCGAGGGGTTCGGCAGAATGGCGTAGTGGCGCGCGATGTCGTTGCGCACCTCCCCCTCCTCGCGGCCCACTTCGTGCATAAAAGCCTGCTTGGAGCCCAGCAGCATCACGGCAAACCAGCGGGCATCCTCATCGTCGTCAAAATCGGCCACGAGCACGTCGGTGGACTCGGCTTTCTCGGCTTTGGTGAGCTCGGAAGAGATAAACTCCGCAATCTGCTGCGACAGGTCCACGAACTCGCGCTCGCCAAAGAAATAGCCCTTGAGCTCGCCACCGAATGCGGAGTTCTCGGCAAACGTGGCGCGTTTATTGTCGGCCGAGGTGCGTGCACGGCGCAGATGCGTGGTTACGAAATTGCGCACGGTACGGCTTTCGGTATCGAGCTCGCGCTGGCTCATAACGTTGACGGCAGAGTCAAAGTCCAGG
The DNA here is from genome assembly GCA_900551655.1 of uncultured Collinsella sp. GTDB lineage: Bacteria > Actinomycetota > Coriobacteriia > Coriobacteriales > Coriobacteriaceae > Collinsella. Next base: position 8,405 of record URWM01000034.1, on the reverse strand, counting down.
ATATGCAGAATCGCGTGATTGATTTTCATATACGGCATTCCGTTCTAGATCGATTTCGGCACGAACCAGTATAGCGGTCAAGCCCGCCCCAGGCGCATCGAAGATTGGCACATCGGGACAGGTTGCTTTGCACCAATGGCTAGCGCAGAAGCTCGGACTGCCACGCCTCGAGTTGTTCTGCCAGACTCTTACCGGCTGCGGGCATGTCGATCTGGGGTCGTTTGGGCAGCAGTGCGCATTTAAGGATTGCCGCGATGGTCTGCGAGACAAAGCGTCGCGTATCCTTGTCAAAGCCTTGCGCAGCCTGGAGCATCACGGGCAGGCTTTCGCGCAGATTTCCAACGATATCCGCAAACCGCTCAGCACCCGTAGCCTCAAACACGGAGAACAACGCATCTACAAAACGCTCGCGCTCGCTAGGCCCCACTGCAAGCAGCATCTCGCGAATGGAGCCATCAACGTATCGAGCACCGGCGGACAGGCGCTCACAGTACACGAAGTCGCGACCATCAACCACCCAGCTAAAGGGATTGTGCTGCAGCAGGCTGGACTCGGTGCTCTCAACGATGGCATAGTCCTCCTGTGTCTCGAACATCATGCCAAAGATCGACGACCGAGGTAGCGTCTTGTCGATTCGACCGGAAAGATCGGCAAAGGCGTTGCCGTTCAGAAACTCCTCGACGAAGCCCGGACCATCATGGGAATACACCCGTTCGATTCGCTCACGGGCGACATCGGAGCACATCGCCGCACCGTACACCGCAAGGTTTCCACCCTTGGAATGACCTCCGCACAAAAGCGGCCCGTCGATCGCATCCGCCGCCTCGTCCACATAGCGCGCCGCGGATTCCTGGGCCGGCACAGGACACCGGAATGCCATGTTAAAGTCCTCTTTCCAGCCCACAATCGTGCTGTCGGTCCCCCGGAAGGAAAGATAGCTAAACCCCGCCGGAAACCGGAACGCCATGGCTGCAAACTGCTCTGTCGCCACCACATCGCTCACGGCACGATAGCCGCAAACGTGTACGCCACGGTAGCGAGGGCTTGCTGTCACGGCCTCCAACAAGGCTCTGCTCCCCTCTGGGTCCCACAAATCGTCAATCATGTCCCGGTAGCACTCGGCACGCAGCAGCTCGCGTACGTCTAGGCCCTGCCAGTTCGTCAGCTCCGCCATATCACCCGGCAAACGCAAATAGGACAACCACGCAAAGACCAGGCTATCCACCGCGCAGAACGGCCTCTCCTCAAACGGATCAAACGTCGTCTGGGCATAGGTTAAAAAATTAGGCGAATCCGACATGGCCCTCCCATCAACTATGGTGCATTGGGGCAACTATGGTGCATTGGAGTCAGGTTACTTTGTACCAAAAAGGCGCCCGAGCCGTGTGGACCCGGACGCCTTCATTGTAGCTTTTCGCTCTAGCGAGCTTGATTTAGCAGGAAAAATCGACGCTGTCGATGATGTCCTTAAGAGCCTTTGCAGAGACGGTGAGCTCATGCTGCTCGTCATCGTTCAGCGGCACGGGGACGCGGCAGACAACGCCGTCGCGGCCAACGACGGTCGGCATGGAGATGGCAAGATCGGACAGGCCATACTCGCCCACCATGAGCGAGGAGACGGGCAGAACGGTCTGCTCGTCACGCATGACGGCAGTGCAAATGCGCTTGACGGCCATGGCGACGCCATAGTAGGTAGCGTGCTTCTTCTCGATGATGGTGTAGGCGGAGTTCTTGACGTCCTCGGCGATGCGCTTCTCGGCAGCCTCATGCTCCAGATGACCGTGAAGCTCGCAGAAGGTGTTCAGCGGAACGCCGGCAACCTGGGCGCTGGACCAAGCGACGAACTCGGAGTCACCGTGCTCGCCCATGACGTAGGCCTGGACATCGCGCGGGTCGACCTCAACGTGGGCACCAAGCATCTGCTGCAGACGACCGGTGTCGAGCACGGTACCGGAGCCGATGACATGGCCCTCGGGCAGGCCGGACATCTTGATGGCGGCATAGGTCAGAACATCGACCGGGTTGGAGACGATGAGCAGAATGCCGTCGAAGCCAGACTTCTTAATCTCGGGGATAATGGACTTAAAGATGTTGACGTTCTTGTTGACCAGGTCCAAGCGGGTCTCACCGGGCTTCTGGGCAGCGCCAGCGGTGACGACGATCATGGCGGCGTCGGCTACATCGGAATAATCGCCGGCGTAGATCTTCATCGGCTCGGCAAACGTCATGCCGTGCGCGATATCCAGAGCCTCACCCTCGGCGCGGTTCTTGTCCACGTCGATGAGGACCATCTCGGAGAACAGACCGCTCTGCATCAACGCGAACGCCGAAGACGAACCGACGAAACCGCAGCCGACAATAGCGACCTTCTTCTCGTTAACCATTAGAAACTCCCATCTCTCTCCACAAGCAAGCCGCCCGGGAACGACCCGAGCGGCTTGCCGTAATCCCAATACATCCAATCGGGACTTTGATTATGCTCCTATTCGCAGCCAAAAATCGACCGTTTACCGAAATTGTTTGCAGGATTCGTAAAATAACTGCACGAAATCGGTTTCGAGCTATTGACGAGGCGAAATAGCTTTCTAATACAGGCCCGCCTCGCGAATGGCCTCGACAGCCAAAGCAATCTGATCGGGCGGCAGGACCAGCGCCATGCGCACGTGTCCCTCGCCCGAAGGACCAAAGCTCGCGCCCGGCGTCACCACAACGCCGGCCTTCTCCATAAGCTCCTCGCAAAACGCCATGGAATCGGTGCGGCCACCGGGAAGCTTGGCCCACACAAACATAGAGCCATGCGCGTTGGGGCGCTCCCAGCCCAGGCCCTCAAGACCGTCGCACAGGGCATCGCGGCGCTCCTGGTACTTCAGACGCTGCGCCTCGACCTCATCGCGCGGACCGTTGAGGCAGGCGATAGCAGCCTTCTGGATCGGGAAGAACATGCCAAAGTCGATCTGGCTGCGCAGCTTGGCAAAGGCAGAGACCACATCCTCGCGACCGACCAAAAAGCCGATACGCGCACCGGTGACGTTAAACGACTTGGAGAGCGAGAAGAACTCCACGCCCACCTCGAGCGCGCCGGGATACTGCAAGAAGCTGCCACCCGGCTCACCGTCGAACACGATGTCGGAGTATGCGTTGTCATGAACAATCAACAGATCGTGCTCGCGGGCAAAGGCGATAATCTCCTCGTAGACCTCGAGCGTGCCCACCGAGCCAACCGGGTTCGCGGGCAGCGACACGATCATATACTTGGCACGATCGGCCACCTCGGGATCGATACCCGCCACATAGGGCAGGTAATTATGCTCGGCGACCAACGGATAGTACTCGAGCTTGGCATCGGCAATCTTCGCACCCGCCTCAAAGACCGGGTAGCACGGATCGGGAACCAGAATGGTGTCACCCGGATCGAGCAGAGCCAGGCCCAAATGGCCAACGCCCTCCTGCGTGCCGTTGCACGACTGCACCATGGACGGCGTAATGCCCGAAACGCCAAAGCGGCGCTCATAGTAATCGCACACGGCCTGCTTGAGTTCGGGCAGGTCACGCAGGGCATACTTCCACATCTCGGGATCTTGGGCTGCTTGCGTGAGCGCCTCGACCACGTGGTCGTACGGCTTAAAGTCGGGCGTGCCCACGCTCATGTTGTAAATGGTCTTGCCCTGAGCCTTCAGCGCGAGCAGCTTGTTGTTGAGCGAGGCGAAGACCTCCGCGCCAAAGCGGTCGAGACGCTGCGATGCCTGCATGGTGCCACCTTTCGATATGAAAAACGCGGCGCTCCGACAAGAGCGCCGCGCGATACGGGCCATCAGATTGCAAAAGTGTAACGCTTGCAACCCCCGTATTGGTTCAATTTAGCCAACCTTAGTCAACTGGATTGAGCGCGTCGATCTGCGCAAGCCACAGACGCGAGCTGGCGTCACTCGGCATACGCCAATCGCCGCGCGGGCTGAGCGTCACCGAACCAACCTTGGGGCCATCGGGCAGGCAGCTGCGCTTAAACTGCTGGGCAAAGAAGCGACGATAGAACGTACGCAGCCACGCGTGGACGGTCTTGGCGTCGTAGACACCCTCGAAACTCTTGAGCGCCATGCGGTAGATCTTGCCCGGCTCAAAGCCAAAACGCAGCAAGTAGTAGAGGAAGTAGTCGTGCAACTCGTACGGGCCCACCAAATCCTCAGTCTTCTGCGCAATCTCGCCGTCGCCCGTGGGCGGCAGAAGCTCGGGGGACACCGGCGTGTCGAGGATATCGAGCAAAACCTCGGCAATACGCCCGCCAAAGACATCAGCCGCATAACGCACCAAGTGACGCACGAGTGTCTTGGGCACGCTCGCGTTGACGGCGTACATGCTCATGTGGTCGCCGTTATAGGTAGCCCAGCCGAGCGCCAGCTCCGACAGGTCGCCCGTGCCAATGACAAAACCGCCAGCCTGGTTGGCCAGATCCATCAGAATCTGCGTACGCTCGCGGGCCTGGCTGTTCTCGTAGGTCACGTCCTGCACGGTCGGATCGTGCTCAATGTCCTTGAAGTGCTGTTCCACGGCCGCGTGAATCGAAACCTCGCGGAAGCTCACGCCCAGGTCGCGCGCGAGCGACTCGGCGTTGGACTTGGTGCGATGCGTCGTGCCAAAGCCGGGCATGGACACGGCAGTGATGCCCGTGCGCGGCAGCCCCAGCGCATCGAAGGCACGCACGGTCACGAGTAGCGCCAGTGTGGAATCGAGGCCGCCGGAAAGGCCGATGACGGCAGCCTTGGTACCCGTATGGGCAAGGCGGGTCTTGAGGCCCGCAGTCTGCAGATCGAGGATCGTCTCGCAGCGCTCGGCCAAGTCGCCGTGGTCGGCCGGCACAAAGGGCGCGCGCGGGAAAACGCGGTCGATATCGCAGGCATCGCGCAGGACAGGCTCTTTGGCCAGCACGCCCTCAAAAGAAAACTCAACGGTCGTGGCCTCCGGCGCATCGTCCGCGCGCGCCCACGTCGTCGAGCGACGGCGCTCGGCAACCAGGCGGTCAAGGTCAACGTCGGCGATGGCCATATCGCAGGTAAGCAGTTTGGTCGCGGCGAGCTTGGAGCCGTTTTCGTAGACGAGGTTCTCGCCCGCAAAGACCATATCGGTCGTGGACTCACCCTCGCTCGCGTCCGCGTAGGCATAGGCGCAGTACAGGCGTGCACTTTGGTTAGAGATAAGGCTGCGGCGGTAATCCGCTTTGCCGATGATCTCGTCCGAGGCCGACGGGTTGAGAATCACCGTCGCACCGGCAAGCGCCATCTCGGTCGAAGGAGGCGCCGGCACCCACAGGTCCTCGCAGACCTCAACGCCCAGCACCAGGTCCTCGGCGCCCTCATCACAGCAACGGTAGACAAGCCCCGAGCCCAACGGGACCGGACCCTGACCGGCAAATTCAAGCCAAACGGGATCGGTAGGTGCCGGAGCAAACCAACGGCGCTCATAGAACTCGCCATAGTTGGGCAAATACTTCTTGGCCGTGAGGCCCAAAAGCTCGCCCGCGCAGCACACGGCGGCGCAGTTGTAGATATTCTCGGCAACCGCAACGGGAAGACCAATGGTAAAGACAATCGGCAGCTCACGAGTCTCGTCGAGGATATGCACCAGAGCAGCCTCGCAGGCATGCAGCAGTGTGCGGTTATGGAACAGATCGGCCGCGGTATAGCCGGTCAGGTTAAGCTCGGGCAGCACCAGCGCGCGAACGCCACGCTCGGCAGCATCGCGAACAGCCACCAGTGCAACCTCGGCATTGCCCTCGACATCGGCAACGCGAATCTGCGGTGAGGCCGCCGCCACACGCAAAAAGCCGTCAGACTGAGAAAGGTGAAGATCCATAAGAATGCTCCCGTGCGTAGACGCCATTCATAACAATTAGCAAACCTTATTGTAGTTCAACCGCCGGGCGCAACCGCATCCCACCAACTTGGTGAGCTATTGATGAGTTGATGGTATCTGTTAAATGTCACGTACGATTCACATCTGGTGGGTACCCTGATGGCTACACGAAACGAAGCAGATTTACACCGGGAGGACCCCGTATGACAACCAAGTACACCGACGCGCCGCGCACGCGCGTCATGACGCCGGCATCGCTCAACAACGGCGTACACGAGAACCATTCCATTGGACAGACCATGGCCATCGCGCCCAAAAAGGGCCTGTTCGACGACATTTCCATTCCCCAGATCATCGCCGGCGCCGCAGCTGCCGCCACGAGCGTGGCGCTTGCTTCAAAGATCGGCATTGCCGGCTCGGTGATTGGTGCCGCTGTGAGCTCAGTCATCACTGTTGTGTCCTCGCAGGTCTATCGCCATTTTATCTCCGCCAGCGCCAAAGCCCTCAAAGGTACGCACGCTGACGTCGACTACCCCGCCGGCGCCTATGAGCCCGTTGAGTTTGATGCCGAGGAGCACCTGGGCGGCGCCGCGACTACGCAGGAGATGCGCCAGATTGCGGGGCGCGCGACCACGGCGCGCGTCGCCCCCAACAGCCTGCGCGCCAAGGCGGCGGCAGAGCGCAGCCAGACGCAAAAGAAGGTTATCATCTTCTCGATCGCCATCGCCATCGTCGCGGTCATCGCCTGCACCGGCGCTATCCTTATCACCACTGCCGGCGAGGGTCTGGGTGAGCGTCCCGAGCCAATCCTTTCGTCGCGCACGACCGAGAGCGATGCGGATAGCACTGGTCAATCGCAAATCCAGCAGGACGACCCGCAGGGCAACTCCGCATCCACCAACTCGTCTTCGGACACCCCTGATCAGTCGCAGAGCGCCGATTCCTCTACGTCCAACAGTGGCACGCCGTCCGGCACGACCGACTCAAGCCAAACGACTGACGGTTCACAGCCGAACACGGGAGGCCAGACGAGCGACACCACGTCGGGAACGGGCACGGCAGACAGTAACAACACCAACAGCTCGAGCGGAACCGCTTCCGGCACGGCATCTGACAACTCGAGCCAAGGCACGGCATCGGGCAACTAAGCACGTTTGCCTCTCATAGATAACCAACCTGTACAATGGGCGCGAATCGAAAGCGGTTCGCGCCCGTTTGCCTTGGGCGCCGCCATGGCGAACGCCATGCGATGGTAAGATGCTTTACATGTGTAAAGAGGAGATTTGCCATGAGCAAGACAATAATTAGGCCCACGCTTTCGCTGGGCAACCACATCTATCTGTATCGCCTGCTGCGCGACGCAATCGGATGCGGCAAGCAAACGTTTATGACGCAGGTCGAGGAGGCACTCGCCGCTGGTGACATGGCCGCTTATGACCTGGGCTTCGAGTCCACGCGCGAGCTGCTCGAGGAGCTCGACGACTGCATTAAGCTGACCGTCTTTAAAGGCGGCCGCCTGTATGCCACGGTCATCGCCAACGAGGCCTGGGATGCTGCGCTTGCCAAGGGCGAGGACAAGCCCAAGACCGCCAAGGGCGCCAAGCAGTCCTACAAAAAGAAAAAGCGCGGTGAGAAGGACCTCAAGGCCGTGCGCCCCAAGCACGTTAAGCGTCCCGAGCCCGAAGCCATGGTTGAAGCCGCGCCGGAACCCGAGCCCGAGACAGAGATCGAAGTCGCTATTGAGGTAACGGCAGAAGCCGAAACCGAAATCGCCGCCACGACCGATCCCAAAGTCATATCCGAGCAGAAAGCCACTGTGGAGCTCAACGAAGCGCCCAAGTCGACAACCGAAGAAGCCGCTAGCCAACCTGAGGCGCCTGCGCTCCAAAACAGCGATGTCTTTGGCGACGAGCCCGAGGACGATCAACCCGACGAGCCCGACGATCAAGACGCCACCGAGTCGACACCGGAGCCCGAGACGCCGCAGCCCGCCATCTCGCTCACGGTCGTCTATGACCCCGAGAATGCCAACGCCGGCATCACCACCATGGCATCCACGCCCATCGAGGCAAAGTCGAGCGTCGAGAATGAGAGCGCGACGCAGGTTGAGGTTGAAACTGCAGCTGCAGACGCGCCCGTCACCGTGAAGCCCGCAGATTCCACAACCAAGCCGAAGACGACGCTGGAGCCCGCAGATTCCACGATCAAGCCGGAAGCGACGCTGGAGCCCGCACCCGTCATCGAATCCGTGCCCACCGCTGCTTGCGACCAAATTCCCGCACCAGCACCGGCTTCGGCTCCCGCTGCAGTACCGGTCCCCGCACCCGTAGCGCCCGCCATCCCCGAGGACTTCCCCGTAGATTTCGCAACCGAGGTCTTCTGCCCCGGCCCGCTTCTGCACCAGTTGTCGACCTATCTCCCCTACGGCGCCGACACGCTCGGCATCGTCGGCGAGTACTACTGGATCGCCCGCGAGCGCGGTACCATCGAGGCCGCGCGAAACCGCGCAAGCTTCCCCCTGTGCTACACCTGTCTCTTATACACATCTCCGAGCCCAC
>URWM01000033.1 GCA_900551655.1 uncultured Collinsella sp. | reverse complement strand
TGTATAAGAGACAGGCGGAATGTCATGGAACTTAAGGTCGAGGAAGACCTTAAAGCCCAGGTCCTTAAAGGTCTTGACGATCTCGGGACCCTCGGCGTAATAGAGCGTCATGCCCACCTTGAGCCAGGCGGCATGGCCCGAAAGCTCATGGGCGAGCTCGAGCGCACGCTCACGGTCGCAGTCGAGGGCGACGATAACGCGGTCGCGGGCATCGGTCTCTAGCATTCGAAAGCACCTACCAGATCGTTGATGTCCTTCACGCCCTGGGACTCGGCCCAGGCCTCGAGCTCGCGCGCAATCTTGAGCGAAGCGCACGGATCGACGAAGTTGGCCATTCCGACCGATACGCAGGTAGCGCCAGCCAGGATAAACTCGGCCGCGTCCTCACCGGTCATGACGCCGCCGACACCGTTGATGGGAATGTCGACGGCTTGGGCAACCTCCCAGACCATACGCACGGCGATGTGATGGCACAGCGGGCCCGAAAGACCGCCCTTGGGCTTGGCCACACGCGACTTGCGGGTGTGGACGTCGATGGCCATACCCTGGATGGAATTGATGACCGAAAGGCCGTCTGCACCAGCGGCCTCGAGGGACTTGGCGATCTCGGCGACGTTGACCGGGGCCATCTTCACAAACAGCGGCTTGTCGGTCACCTTGCGGCACGCGGCCATGACAGCAGAGGCGCCCTCGGGCGTGGAACCCATGGCGGCACCGCCGGCGGCGATATTAGGGCAGCTCACGTTGATCTCGTAGCCGGCAGCCCAGGGGCACAGCTCGACATACATCTCGAGTGCGCGGACAAACTCGTCAACGGAGTGGCCGGCAACCTGACAGATGACCTGGCAGCCGTCCTTGGACAGCTGTTCGAGCCACGGACCGGACTCGCGGGCAAAGGCGGCCACGCCGGGGTTCTGAAGGCCCACGGAGTTGATCATACCGCCGGGAATCTCGGCCATGCGGGGTGCGGGATTGCCGGGCCAGGGCTCGGCAGCACAACCCTTGGTGGTGATGGCGCCCAGCTGGGAAACATCAAAGAAGTTCTGGAACTGCCAACCGTAGCCAAAGGTACCGGCTGCGGTGTTGATGGGGTTTTGCATCTTGACGCCGCCGAAATCGACGGCCATGTTCACGGTACCCACTAGAAGACCACCACCTTGGAAGCATCAAACACGGGGCCGCACATGCAGGCGCCCTTCATACCGTCGACCGTCTCGACGTTGCAGGTGTTGCAGGCGCCAAAGCCACAGCTCATCATGCGCTCGAGCGACACCTCGCAGTACACGCCGGCCTCGGCGGCAGCGGCAGCGACCTTCTTCATCATGACGGCGGGACCACAGCTGGCGACGTAGTCGTAACCGCCCTCGCCGAGCAGCTTGGCGGCAGGATCGGTACAGAAGCCATGCGTGCCCAACGAGCCGTCGTCGGTGCACACGTTGACCGTGGCGCCCAGCGCGCGGAACTCATCGACGCCCACGGCCTTGGACGCGGTGCCAAAGCCCAGGCACACGTCGACGGCCACACCCTGCTCGACGAGCATGCCGGCAAGGCACAGCACGGGCGGAACACCGATGCCGCCCGCAACGAGCAGCGCCTTCCTGGTGCCCTCGGGCACAAGCCAGCCGCGGCCGCCGGGGCCCAGCAAGTTGGAGGTGGAGCCAGGGGCCATCTGCGACAGACGACGGGTGTCGTCGCCCACGACGGCGTACCACAGCTCGACGGTGCCGGCCTGGGCGTCGGCGCGATAGAAGCTCAGGGGCACGCGAAGCAGCGAGGACGCATCGCCGGGCACGGCAATGTTCACAAACTGACCGGGCTTGAGCGCACTTGCAAGCTTGGGGGCCGAGATAACGAGCGAGAAGATGCCGTCGGCGATCTCCTGGTTCGAGACGACCTCGAAGTCGTGCATGCGTGCAGTGGAAGGTGTGGGCATAGACGCTCCAATCCCCCATGCGGTTGCATGGTTCAGGCGAACAGAAAGCGCGGCACCGCAAGGGCGCCGCGCACAAAAGCGATAAGGCTATGCTAGCAGATGCAGCCGTCGGCGAGCGTCTGCTTACCGCCGACAAACACATCGGTGGCACGACCGGTAAGCGTGCGGCCGGCAAAACCGGAGTTCTCGGCGCGCGACTCATAACCGTCCTCGCCGACCGTCCAGGTGGCAGAGGGGTCGAACACGGTCAGGTCGGCAACGGAGCCCGCCTTGACCTGAACCTGGTCGAGACCCAGAATCTCACGCGGCTTGATGGCCATGAGCTCGACCATGCGGCCCACGCTCATCTTGCCCGTGTTGACCAGCTCGGTGAGCACAAGCGACAGCGAAGTCTCGAGACCGATCATGCCAAAGGGCGCAAGCTCGAACTCACGGGCCTTCTCCCACGGGGTATGGGGAGCGTGATCGGTGACAATAGCGTCGACGGTGCCGTCGATGACGCCCTGACGGATGGCCTCGGCATCTTCCTCGGTACGCAGCGGCGGATTGACCTTGAGCGAGGTGTTGTAGGTCTCGTCCAGGTCGTTCTCGGTCAGGAACATGTGGTGCGGGGTGGCCTCGCAGGTAACCTGAACGCCAGCGGCCTTACCGGCACGCACGATCTCCAGGCCATGGGCGGTGGAGATGTGCTGGATGTGCAGCTTGGCACCGGTCAGCTTGGCAATCTCGATGTCGCGGGCGATCTGGAGCTCCTCGCCGGCAGCCGGCCAGCCCTCGAGAGCCAGACGGGTCGAGACCTTGCCCTCGTTGATCTGGCCGTGGCCGACCAGGTCCTCGTCCTGGCAGTGGCTCATAAAGACCTTGCCGAACATCTTGCCGTAGTCCATGCAGCGACGGAGCATGCCCGCGCCCTGCACGCCACGACCGTCGTCGGTGAAGGCGACGGCGCCGTGGGCGACCATATCGCCCATCTCGGACATAGCCTCGCCCTTAAGACCGCGGGTCATGGCGCCCGACGGATAGACGCGGCAGTGACCGACCTCGGCAGCGCGGGACTTGACGAACTCCACGACGGTGCCGTTATCGGTGACGGGATCGGTGTTGGGCATGGCGCACACGCCGGTAAAGCCGCCCTTGGCAGCTGCGCGGGTGCCGCTCTCGATGTCCTCTTTGACCTCGTAGCCGGGCTCGCGAAGGTGAACGTGCATATCCACCAGGCCGGGGACGAGGTACTTGCCGGAAAGGTCGCGGACCTCGGCTCCCTCGACGGCGAGATTCTCGCCGACCTCGGCGATCTTGTCGCCGTCAATCAGGACGTCAACGACACCGTCAAGCTCGACGGACGGGTCGACGACGTGGGCATTCTTAAGAAGCAAGGCCATTATCGGCACCTCCAAGCAGCAGATACAGGATAGCCATACGCACGCAGATACCGGCGTAGACCTGCTCCAGGATGACGGAGCGTTGCGGGTGGTCGGCCATATAAGAGTCGAACTCGACGCCGCGATTGATGGGGCCCGGATGGCAGATGATCGCATCGGGCTTCATGAGCTTCTCGCGGTCCTTGGTCAAGCCGAAGAGCTTGTGGTACTCGCGAATGGTCGGGAACGGGGCACCCTCGAGGCGCTCCTGCTGCACGCGCAGCATGTAGACGACGTCCAGCTCGGGCAGGACGGAATCGAGATCGCTCGTCACGTGGTCGCAGCCCAAGACCTCGGGCGCCGGCGGCAGCAGCGTGCCGGGGGCAACGGCGTAGGTCTCGCAGCCCATGATCTTAAGGGCGGGGATCAGCGAGCCGCAGACGCGGGAGTGCGCGATATCGCCGACGACGGCGACCTTCAGACCGTGGAAGTCACCCTTGTGCTCCCAGATGGTGTACAGGTCGAGCAGGGCCTGCGTGGGGTGGTTGTGCTTACCGTCACCGGCGCAGATAACACTCGCGGGCGAATTCTGCGTGACGATGTAGGGAGCACCGGCATGCTTGTCGCGCACGACGATGCAATCGATCTTGTAGGCGTTGAGGGTCTCGACGGTATCGACGAGGCTCTCGCCCTTGACCGTGGAGGTCGAGGAGCCGCCGAAGTTGAGGCTGTCGGCCGAAAGACGCTTCTCGGCGAGCTCGAAGGAGCTGCGGGTACGCGTCGAGGGCTCATTGAACATGTTGACGATAGTCTTGCCCTTGAGCGTGGGAACCTTCTTGATGGCACGCTCGTTGACCTCGGAGAACGCCTTGGCGGTCTCGAGGATGAGCTTGATGTCCTCTTCGGAGTACTCGGTAATGTCGATCAGGTGCTTATGGTTGAACGCCACGGTACTACTCACCTCCCAGCGGCGCGGAGCCCACATGGGAACCCGGCGCGACGTCGTTAATCTCGACGGCGGTGTGGCCGTCGACTTCCTTCATATATAGGTGCACGTTCTCCTCATGCGACGAGGGAACGTTCTTGCCGACAAAGTCCGGCGAGATGGGGAGCTCACGGTGGCCGCGGTCAACGAGGACCGCCAGCTCGATGCGGCTCGGACGGCCCAGGTCCATGACGGCGTCCAGAGCGGCGCGAATGGTACGACCCGTATACAGGATGTCGTCCACCAGCACGACGCGCTTGCCGTCGACGCTGAAGGGAATGTTGGTGGCGTGGATCGCGGGAGCGAAATTGGTCGCATAGTCATCGCGATAGAAGCTGATGTCGAGGCTGCCGAGCGGAACGTCGACGCCCTCGATCTCCTTGATCTCCTCGGCGAGCTTCTTTGCCAGAAGGTCGCCGCGCGTGACGATGCCGACCAGAGCGAGGTCTTCACAGCCCTCGTTGCGCTCGAGAATCTCGTGCGCGATGCGGGTCATCGCTCGATTGACGGCGGTCTCGTCCATGATGACCGCCTTGGGGGAAGTCGTGCCCATCGATCTCCTTCCTCACATGTCTTGACTGCTGACACAGTCAAAAAAATAGATGCCCGACCGCTCAAAGCGGAACCAGACACCCACAGGAAGTACTGCTCATTGACAGCTATGTAATTCCATGTGGGTATCTCGTACCCCTTTAATGGTCAAGGCATAGTGTAGCCAACATCGGGCTCAATTGCGAGCATAAATACTAGCCAATCCGTAAACGGAGCCAATCGCTCCATAAACCTATATATATTTGTGGTACGCGCTTGAAAACCTTGTTGCGAGCTGGCATAATCCCCTCTGCTGCACGCAAATCGGATCTACGTCCAGGGCCGTGGCGTGGGCACTATCGCCAAAAGAGGAATATCTCTGTGTAGATTGCGCACAGGGAGTGACTTCTGTGCTATAGTTCAGGCTTGTTTGTTAACGCGACATGTTCGTTTGTCGCCCAAGGAGGGTCAGTTATGTCCAAAGTTTGCGAAGTTTGCGGTAAGCACCCCGTTGCCGGTCGCTCCATCAGCCACTCTCACCGCGTCACCAACCGTAAGTTCCGCCCCAACATCCAGCGCGTCTACGTCGTCGTCGATGGTCACCGTCGCAAGATGAACGTTTGCTCCACCTGCCTCAAGTCCGGCAAGGTTGCGCGCTCCTAAATAAGGTCTTACCAACAAGTACCTCGGACTCTCCGGGTCAAAGACCTCGCGTTCACATAGAACTTACCAAAGGCGCCCTCCCCTACGGAGGGCGCCTTTTTGCACTCATTGGGAACAGGCTTACATGAGTGCTTTCGAGCATAGGGGCCGCATCACAAATATCAAAAGGATCGTAGCCCAGCTGATATGCTTTGCAACTTGACCAGCAGTACGACTCGAGCGAGTCAAGCGCACCTTTCACAGGATTGAGATGGATGTAATCGAGCAGCTACACCGCCTGCGTGTCCGACTCAACCGCGCCCCGCGAATAGCGATTATCAAACAGTTGCCCCGTTCTCCCCGTTTTCCCATTGAAATACTCATGCAAGTCTGTCCCCAATGAGCGAGGTGATGCAGTAGGCGGATAGTTTTTAGTTTAAACGCTTCATTAGGTTGAAGCGTTTTAGTGTGCCTTTTACGGGAATCTTACCGTTCGCCGAATAATTTCTTGCTATCATGCAAGGCGTAGGGTAAATCTCCGATCGCAAGGAGACACAAATGGTGAAAAAGTCACCGGAAAACACTACTCCCGCAATTGTGGACAACGTAGAGGCGCTTGAGGCTAAGCTCGCTCAGATGCGAGAGGCCCAGGCGCTTTTTGCTACGTACACGCAGGAGCAGGTCGACAAGATCTTCTATGAGGCCGCCATGGCCGCCAACAAGGCTCGTATCCCGTTGGCGAAGATGGCCATCGAGGAGACCGGCCGCGGCGTTCTTGAGGACAAGGTCATCAAGAACCACTACGCCGCAGAGTACATCTACAACGCTTACAAGAACACCAAGACCTGTGGTGTCCTGGAGCGCGACGAGGCCTACGGCATCACCAAGATCGCCGAGCCCATCGGCATCGTGGGCGCCGTCATCCCGACGACCAACCCCACCTCCACTGCGATCTTCAAGACGCTGATCAGCCTGAAGACCCGCAACGCCATCATCATCTCCCCGCACCCGGCTGCCGCCAAGTGCACCATCGCCGCCGCCAAGCTCGTGCTTGACGCCGCCGTCAAGGCTGGCGCCCCCGAGGGCATCATCGGCTGGGTCGACGTCCCCTCCATCGAGCTGACCAACATGGTCATGCGCGACGTCGACATCATCCTCGCCACCGGTGGCCCGGGCATGGTCAAGGCCGCCTACTCCTCGGGCAAGCCCGCCTTGGGCGTTGGCGCCGGTAACACCCCGGTCGTCATCGACGACACCGCCGACGTGCTGCTCGCCGTCAACTCCATCATCCACTCCAAGACCTTCGACAACGGCATGATCTGCGCTTCCGAGCAGTCCGTGACCGTCATCGACACCATCTATGACCAGGTTAAGGCCGAGTTCCAGAAGCGCGGCTGCTACTTCGTCAAGCAGGGTGCCGAGATGGAGGCCCTGCGTGCTGCCATGTTCAAGAACGGCGCTCTCGACCACCGCATCCCCGGCATGGCTGCCGCCAAGATCGCCGAGCTCGCCGGCATCGAGGTTCCCGCCAAGACCAAGATCCTGATCGCCGAGGTCACCTCCACCGACCCCGCCAAGGAAGAGTTCTCCCACGAGAAGCTCTCCCCGGTCCTGGCCATGTACCACGCCAAGGACTTCCAGGAGGCCGTCGACAAGGCCGAGCACCTGGTGCTCGCCGGTGGCCCGGGCCACACCGCCTCTCTGTACGTGCACCCCGCCCAGGCCGAGAAGATCAGTCTGTTCGAGCACGTCATGAAGGCCTGCCGTATCGTCATCAACACCCCGTCCTCGCACGGCGGCATCGGTGACCTGTACAACTTTGGCATGAAGCCGTCTCTGACCCTGGGCTGCGGCTCCTGGGGCGGCAACTCCGTCTCCGAGAACGTTGGGGTGAAGCACTTGATCAACGTTAAGACTGTGGCCGAGCGCCGTGAGAACATGCTGTGGTTCCGCGCTCCCGAGAAGGTCTACTTCAAGAAGGGTTCCACGCCCGTCGCCCTCGACGAGCTTGGTACCGTCATGGGCAAGAAGCGCGCCTTCATCGTCACCGACCAGTTCCTCTTCAAGAATGGCAACACCCGCGCCATCGAGGCCAAGCTCGACGAGATGGGCATCGCCCACGACTGCTTCTACGACGTCGAGCCCGATCCGTCGCTGCAGTGCGCACGTCGCGGCGCCAAGCAGATGGCTCTCTTTGAGCCGGACGTCATCATCGCCGTCGGCGGTGGCTCCGCTATGGACGCCGGCAAGATCATGTGGATGATGTACGAGCACCCCGAGTGCAAGTTCGAGGACATGGCCATGGACTTCATGGACATCCGCAAGCGTATCTTCACCTTCCCCGAGATGGGCAAGAAGGCCTACTTCGTCGCCGTCCCGACCTCTTCGGGTACCGGCTCCGAGTGCACGCCGTTCGCCATCATCACCGACAAGGAGACCGGCATCAAGTGGCCGCTCGCCGACTACGCGCTGCTCCCCAACATGGCTATCGTCGACGCCGACAACTGCATGACCGCCCCGCGCGGCCTGACCGCTGCCTCCGGCATCGATGTCATGACCCACGCCATCGAGTCCTACGTCTCCATCATGGCTTCCGACTACACCAAGGGCCTCTCCGAGCGCGCTGCTAAGCTCGTCTTCGAGAACCTGCCCTCCAGCTTCACGAACGGCGCCAAGGACCCGCATGCCCGCGAGGAGATGCACAACGCCTCCTGCATGGCCGGTATGGCCTTCGCCAACGCCTTCCTGGGCCTCAACCACTCCATGGCTCACAAGCTCGGCGCCTTCCATCACCTGCCCCACGGCCTCGCCAACGCCGTCATCCTGACCCGCGTTATGCGCTACAACGCCGCCGAGGCTCCCGTCAAGATGGGTACCTTCTCCCAGTATCCTTACCCCAACGCGCTGCACAACTACGCCGAGATGGCCAAGTACTGCGGCATCGAGGGCAAGGACGACAAGGAGGTCTTCGAGAACTTCATCACGAAGCTCGAGGAGCTCAAGGACTTCATCGGCGTCAAGAAGACCATCGCCGACTACGGTGTTGACGAGCAGTACTTCCTCGACACCCTCGACGAGATGACCGAGCAGGCATTCAACGACCAGTGCACCGGCGCAAACCCGCGCTACCCGCTCATGAGCGAGATCAAGGAGCTCTACCTGGACGCCTACTACGGCCGCGAGCCTCAGGACTACGCCGTCTGCTAGTTTTAGCACGGTTTTTAACGGCGGGGGTGCACGGGTGTTTCACACACCCCCGCCGTCGCTTCTATCGCATCGTTGAAAGGATGCAACCATGCTGCTACCCGATTCCAAGACCGAGCTCGTCCGCCGTGGCAACAAGGTCGTTTACGACCTGGGCGACAAGATCGTTAAGGTCTTCAACGAGACCAAGCCCGTCTCCGACGTGTTTAACGAGGCTTTGAATCTTGCCCGCATCAATGAGTGCGGCATCCGCAGCCCCAAGGCTCTCGAGGTTTCCCAGCTCGAGAACGCCAACGGCTGGGCGCTCGTGACCGAGAAGGTTCCGGGCACCACCCTTGCCGAGAAGATGACTGCCGAGCCCCAGCGCTTTGGTGAGTATCTCGAGATGTTCGTCGACCTCCAGATCGAGATCCACGGCTACACCTCCCCGCTGCTCAACCGCCAGCGCGACAAGTTCGCCCGCATGATCGACAGCCTTGATCAGCTCAATGCCACCACGCGCTACAACCTTCAGGAGCGTCTGGACGGCATGACCAAGGAGTTCAAGGTCTGCCACGGCGACTTCAACCCCTCCAACGTCATCGTCGGCGACGACGGCCAGCTCTATGTGTGCGACTGGGCACACGCCACCCAGGGCTCCCCTGCTGCCGACGTTGCCACCACCTACCTGCTCTTCGCCCTCAACAGCAAGGACCAGGCCGAGGCCTACCTGGAGCTCTACTGCGACCGCGCCGACATGCCTATGCAGGTCGTGCGTCAGTGGACGAGCATCGTCGCCGCTTCCGAGCTCGCTCGTAAGCGCAACGTGAACGATGAGTTCCTGAAGAACTGGATCGACGTCGTCGATTATCAGTAAAATCTGAGCGATTCATTTCGCATCGGAGGCACAAAGGAAAAACCCCGCAGCTCGCATGGGCTGTGGGGTTTTCCTTTTAGCGATTGTGCACGCGGACAAGATAAAAGGTCGGCCCTGCATCTCCCCGAACTGGAGATATGCAGGACCGTCCTGCATATCGAACTAAAAGCGAAATCGTCGATTAACGACGGGCAGCTTTCACAAGCTCGGAAACCGCTGCGACGACCTCGTCAATCGCCACGTCCTCGCGCTCGCCCGTGGCACGGTCCTTGAGCTCGACGGTGCCGTTCTTAAGGCCGCGCTTACCCAGAACAACCTGATACGGGAAGCCCATAAGGTCATTGTCGGCAAACTTAAAGCCGGGACGCTCGTCACGGTCGTCAACGACGACCTCGATACCCTCGGCGCACAGGCCATCAACGATCTGCTCGCAGACGGAAGCGAACTCTTCCTTCTTGGGGTCGAGCGGAATCACCGCAACCTCGTACGGGGCAACGGAGACCGGCCAGACGATACCGTGCTCGTCGTTGTGCTGTTCCACGACGGCAGCGAGCGAGCGGGACACGCCCACGCCGTAGCAACCCATGATAAGCGGCTTCTCCTTGCCGTCCTCGTCCATAAAGGTGGCACCCATGGCCTCGGAGTACTTGGTGCCCAGCTGGAAGACCTGGGAGACCTCGATGCCACGAGCAGCAGAGAGCGGCTTGCCGCAGTGCGGGCAGGGATCGCCAGCGACGACGGTGACCAGGTCGGCCCACTCGTCGACGGTAAAGTCGCGCTCGGGGCAGGCACCGGTAAAGTGATAATCGACCTCGTTGGCACCGCAGGCCCACTGCTTGGACTCGCGCAGGCTCTCGTCGCATACCAGACGGATGCCCTCGGGCAGATTGACCGGTCCGATAAATCCCTTGTGCAGACCGTAGGTCTGGAGCTCCTCGTCGGTCATCATACGATCTGTCTCTTATACACATCTCCGAGCCCACGAGACGTAGAGGAATCT
>URWM01000032.1 GCA_900551655.1 uncultured Collinsella sp. | reverse complement strand
GCTCGGAGATGTGTATAAGAGACAGGTTTTGAATACTAGATAGCCGTACAAGATTAGAGAAAAAAGAATGGACCTCGCGACTTAAAGCCACGAGGTCCACATTCACACGCTGTGTAAGATGACTTAATAGCGCACGAAGATGTAGTTATTGTTCATGCCGGCGGCAACGGAGCTGATGATGACACCCGTGTTGTAGTCGGAAGCATGAATCATCTGACCACCACCGATGTAAATGCCGGTGTGGTACGAGTTGACCACAACGTCACCGGGCTGCGGATCGGACACACGCGTCCAGCCCATAAAGGTACCCGTGGTGCCCAGACGGCAATAGCGACCAGTGAGGCAATAGCTAACAAAACCAGAGCAGTCGAAGCTGTTCGGGCCAATTCCGCCCCAGGAATAAGCGCAACCAAGCTTACTGTATGCACGCGAGACAACAGAACCGCCATCAACAGACTGGCTCGGAGCAGAAGGCGTCGGAGCCGGAGCGGGCGTGGAAGGCTGCGGCGTCGGAGCAGGTGCCGGCGTAGGAGCCGGAGTGTTGCCGCCCTGGTTGTTGTTATTGCTGGTCTGGCCACCATTGTTGGTGTTCTCGGTCGTACCGGCAGTCTCGTTGCTCACCGTGGCCTTCTCGGCGGTGCTGGCGTTGATGCCGGCCTGCAGCGCGGCGTTGGCCTCGGCCTCGGCGGCAAGTTCGGCCTGCAGCTGTGAATCCAGGGAGTTCACGACACTCTGGGCCTCAGCCTGCTGGGCATTGAGTTCGTCGACCTTCTTCTGCGTCGCGGCGACGTTCTTCTCCTGCTCGGTCTGCTTATCGGTGAGCTGCTGCTTAAGCTCCTTGACCTCTTGAATGGTCTGAGCCTGCTTGTCGGAAACTTTGCCGTAGTAGAACAGACGGTTGAGCATGTCGCCCAGATCGTCGACGCCCGTCAGAACCTGAAGGAGGCTCAGGCCGCCGGTCTTGTACTCACCAGCAACGTAGCTTGAAAGCTTTGCCTGACCCTCAGCAATCTCCTGCTGCTTTTGCGTAATCTCGCCTGCAGTCTGATCAAGCTCCTGCGTCTGTGCGGAGAGTTCTTCATGAATTTGCTGGGTTTGGGTGCCAATCTGCTCGAGCTTGGTACGGGCAGCGGCAAGATCGGATGCGGTATCGGCGTAGGCCGGAGCCGTGAGGCCCAGACCCAAAACACAAGCGAGGGTTGCCGTAGCAGCGCAGCGTGCCATGTTTCTGTGCGTGTTTGCTGTGCGCATGAAGCTTCCTTTCCAATACTAGGGGTAACGGCTAGTCCACCGTCACCAGGCTAAAGAGCTCAACGTCCTCGTTAGAAGGCGTGAGCTTCTTGCGCGGGTTGAGAAACGCAAGCTCAAGGATACAACCGTAGCCCACAAGCTTTGCGCCCATATCTCGCACCAGTTTACCTGTTGCCTCGACGGTTCCGCCCGTCGCGACCAAGTCGTCCAGAATCAACACGGTATCTTTAGAGCTGATGGCATCGGCATGGATCTCGATAGAATCCGTTCCATACTCGAGCTCGTAGCTCTCGCTTACCGTCTTGCGCGGCAATTTGCCAGGCTTACGTGCGGGAACAAAGCCGGCACCCAGGGCGACGGCCACGGGCACACCGACCATAAAGCCGCGGGCCTCGGGTCCTACGACCTTGGTAATGCCCATGTCGGCAAAATGCTCGGCCAGGGCATCCACCATGGCCTTCAGGGCCTCGGGATTTCCAAAGAGCGGCGTGATGTCCTTAAAGACGACTCCGGGCTCGGGATAGTCGGGGATATCGACGATATGAGATTCGAAGTCGTACATGGGTGACCTTTCATGGATTGCCGGGTGGACGGCGGTTATTTACCCGTGTTAGCAGACGGGTTATGCGAGGGGACGACGACCTTGGACGGCTGCACGAGAGACTCGTCGTGCGCGGCAACCGCGGGGACGCTTGCCCCATCGCTTTTAGCCTTGGTGGATTCGGAACGCGCGATCTCCTCATCGAGGGCATCGATGTCAGCGTCCTCGACCACGGCGTTGAGCGACTCAAAGACACGGTTCTTAAGGAGCGCGGTGTGCACACCCTCGGTGAGGTCGTGCAGCTTTTTAAAAGCGCGCTCGAGCTTGGCGTCGCGCTCATCATCGGAGGTATCCATGCCGAGCATGCTCACGAGAACCTGCTCAAACATCGAAGACTCGCGATTTGCCGACGATACGTACTGACGCAGGTTGCGCGGCTCAATGTGGAAGCGCGACAGCTCCGAGCAGTAACGGATAATCGGGAAATCTCGGCCATCGACGAGCTCACGGTTCTGTGGGCTCTTGATGATGCGGATAAGATCGTTCTCGGCAAGGGAGCGGATAAACGAAATCTCAACACCGAGCATGTCGGGAATGGTCTCGATGGGATGCAGCTTTTGCTTGGTTTCCTTGGGCTCCGTCTTAAGCGGAACATCGGACAGAAGACCCACCTCGTAAGCCAAAGTGGACAGGTCCGTTGCGTTTTCCAAGCGCTGTTTAATGACGTTGAGCGGCATGTAGCGGGTCTTCTGCAGGTGCAGGATGACCTCGAGACGATCAACGTCTTCCTTGGAGTACTGGCGATACCCCTTAGGCGTACGATGAGGGGTGATGAGCCCCTCATCTTCTAGAAATCTAATTTTTGAGTTCGATAGATCGGGGTATGCGCCTCGAAGTAGATTGACGACCTGGCCGATACTCAGATAATTGCGTTCGGCCATTACCTACTCACCGGTTTCGATGCGCTCCGGCGTGCTCTCGTGATAGATGAGCGTGAACGTACCGATCTGAACGGAAGAACCGTCGTGCAGCGGAGCACCGTTGACGATAGCACCATCGACCCAAGTGCCGTTGAGCGAACCCAGGTCCTCGATGCGGGCTCCCAGACCCTCGCGAATAATGCGTGCGTGGCTGCGCGAGACAGTCATGTCGTTGAGGAAGATACCGTTCGCGGGATCGCGGCCGATGGTGGTCACGTCGTCCTCGAGCTCAAAGGCAGCTCCGGTCTGCGGACCCTTGACGATGGACAGAACCGGAGCGGTGATGTGCGCGTTGGCCATAAGGTCGGGAACGGTGACATCGCTCGAAGGAACACGGAAAACGCAGGTAGCGTCCGCAGTCTTATCGTTCTGAGGCATATTGTTAACCTTGTTGTCCATGACAACCCCTAACTATCGCGGACGTGCCGCCAAAAATGTACTGTACGTAATCATACCCCAACGACTTAGTCTTCGATTTCGGGGTTAAGAAAGTCGATGTCCTCGTCCTCGGGATGCGCGATGGCCTGTTTAATGGCCGCCCCGCCCTTAATGGAATAGATGACAGCGGTGAGCATGGAGAAGATGACTCCGCCGTATACAAAGAAGATGCCGAGGGGCACCGAGCTGCCGTTGAGACCCGGGAATGCCGTGAGCGTGGCGGGCAGCAGATGCCAGCCGTCGACGACGGGGAACCCAAGCAGCATGAGCGAGAAGCCGGTCATGAGCAGCGCCGTGGCAATCTTGCCGGGAAAGACTACATCAATGGGACGACGATGATAATGGCGTACGATGAGCGTGCCGATGCCCAGGTAGATATCGCGACCGATGATGAGCACGCAGACCCAGATGGGCAGCTCGCCGCGGACTACCAGGCCCAGCACGCCGGTAAACAGCAGCGCGCGGTCGCAGATGGGATCCATAACCTTGCCGAGCCACGAAACCGTTTTGGTCATGCGGGCAATCTGCCCGTCCATCCAGTCGGTCGAAGCTGCGATGGCATAGATGACAATGGCGACGACACGGTTGTTGTCCGTCACAAACAAGTACAGGAAGACGAGCGTGAGGATCAGGCGCGTAAAGGTGATGAAATTGGAGATCGTAAAGATCTTATTCGACGGGTAATCGGAAGTGCCGATAAGCTCCTTTTTGATCTTCTTCTTGATGCCCACAGGACTCCCCCGCTGGTAAACGACAAAACTTTCGATACTATACCCGTTCTGGCGATGTCTATCCAGCGTAAGCATAGAGAGTCCAGACATATGGAGGATGCTACTGGGTTGTGCGGGATTCTGCATTTGTGTACATCAGCCTCCAAATATGACATTATTCGGCATCTTTGATGGCTGATGTACACGTTTTGATTCGGTGATTACACCGATCGGGAAAGTTGTTGCCTTAAGCAAATTAATCATGATGTGCGGGTCGAGAAGGGTTGGCGCCAAAAGAACCCAACGGCCGTTACGGCTTCGTTAGAAACGCGCCCCACCATGGATGGTGAACCCGAAAGGTAAGGCGCGCGGGCACGGTGGCTCGGCCCGCGCGCCCGGAAGAGAAAGGATAAACCCATGGGTTACATGCTCGAGACGCGCGGGCTCACCAAGCGCTTCGGCCGCGGCGACCAGGCGCAGGACGCCGTGGCCGACGTGAGCCTTCATATCCGCGAGGGCGAGGTGTACGGGCTGCTCGGCCCCAACGGCGCCGGCAAGTCGACAACGCTCAAGATGATCTGCGGGATGCTGCGGCCGACGGCCGGGGAGATCCTCTTTGCCGGGCACGCCTGGCGCCGCGAGGACCTCTACGCAATCGGCAGCCTCATCGAGGAGGCGCCGCTCTACCCCAACCTCACCGCGCGCGAGAACCTGCGCGTGCGCACCACGCTGCTGGGCCTTCCCGAGAGCCGCGTAGATGAGGTGCTCGCCGCCGTGGACCTCGCGGACACCGGGAAGAAGCGCGCCGGGCGCTTCTCGATGGGCATGCGGCAGCGCCTGGGGCTCGCGCTGGCGCTGATCGCCCGGCCACGCCTGCTCGTGCTCGACGAGCCCACCAACGGCCTCGACCCCATCGGCATCGAGGAGCTGCGCGACCAGATCCGCGGCTTCGCGGCGGCGGGCACGACGGTGATCGTCTCGAGCCACATCCTCTCCGAGGTGCAGCAGATGGCGGACACCATCGGCATCATCTACGGGGGGCGCCTCGCCTACGAGGATGCGCTTCGACCCGGGCAGGACCTCGAGGAACTCTTCATGAGCGTCTGCCGGGAGGGGCGACGAGCGCGCGGGGAGGTGGCGGCATGACGGGCGAGAAAGGCGGCCTGCTCGCGGGCCTGCGCGCCGAGGCCCTGAAGTCGCGCCACGCGGCACCGGTTCGCCTGGCCGTGCTCATGGCGCTGCCGATGCCGTTGCTCGGCGCGATGCCCTACCGGGGCGTGCAGATCTTCAGCGCGTGGAACTACTGGTACGCACTCTTCCTGCCCGTGTCTCTCTCGCTCGTGGTGGCGTGCGTCGCGCGGGCGGACGCTCGCACGCGGATGCGGGGGCTTCTGGGCCTGGGCTTCCCGCTCGGGCGCGCCTGGTGGGCCAAGGCGCTCTGGTGCCTCGCGCTCTGCACGCTCTCGAACCTCGTGGTCTTCGGCATCTACCTCGCGGGATCGGCGTTCTCCTCGCAGGGCCTCACGGCCGCGGGCACGCTCACGATGCTCCTCTGCGCGCTCACCAACACGGTGACCGCGGCGTGGATGATCCCCGCAGGGCTCTTCCTCACGGCGCGGCTCGGCATGCTCGCGGGCATCTTCTGCCCGCTCGCCGCACAGCTCGTGGGTGGGTTCGCCTGGTCGCTGATGCCGCTGCCGCAGCTCTTTCCGCCGTCGGCGAGCATGGTCATCCCCACGAGCTTCATCCCCGTGCTGCCGAGCGGCGAGCCACTCGCGGCGGACATGGCGCTCGGCGGGGCGCTCACGGCGGACGGCATGCTCACACTGGCGGGCCTTGCGGTCTGCGCGCTCGCGTTCGCCGCGCTCACGGCGGCGGGCGCGGCCTGGTTCGCGCGCTCCGAGGAGAGGTGATGGCCATGACACGACTCTCCGACCCGACGCCGCGCATGACTCTCTCGCGGGCCCTGCTCTCCGAGGGCCTGCGCCTGGCGCGCTCCCCGCTCACGACGGTGCATCTCGTCTGCGGCCTGGCAGCCGGTCTTGCCTGCGGCGAGTACTTCTCCGTAGCCCGATGGGACCCGGCGCTGGGCGCAGACGCCTACGCCCAGTTCCTCGGCGCCCTCATGCCGCTCATGTCCGCCATCGTCTGCGGGCTCGCCGTGGACGAGGAGCGCGCTGCCGGGCGCCTCGCCAACCTCACGGCGGTCCCCTCGCGCGGGCGCGCCGTCGCGGCGAAGCTGCTCGCCCTTGCGGCGCTCGGCGCCGCCGCACTGGCCGTGGCGCTCGGCGTGTTCGGGGCCGTGCTCGCCGTTGCCGGGCGCCTGCCGCTCGGGCCCGCTCCACTTGCGGCCACTTGGGCGGGCATCGTGCTGGGCAGCCTGCCCCTCTACGCGCTGGGGCTCGGCGTGGCTCTACGCTTCGGCCGCAACGCCACCATCGGCGCCGGCGCGGCGGGGGTGCTCCTCGCGTTCTTCTCAGTGGGCGGACTTGCGCACGGCCTCATGACCGGCGAGCTCACCGGTGCCCTGGCGACGCCCCTGAGCTGGGTGCCGCTCGCCTGGCCCGCGCGCCTGGGGTCGCTCGGGGTGGAGGCCTTCATCGACGCCGCACGCGCGGCGGGCCCTCTCCTCACGACTGCGCTCGCTAGCCTCGTGCTCACCCTGGCAACCGACGCCGTCCTTTTCGCCTGGTTCTGCCGGTTCGAGGACAGGAGGGTAGATGCGTAGGAAGCCGCTCGCCGTCATGCTCGTCCTCCTCTCCGCAGCGCTCGTCCTGGGCGGGAATGCCCTGCTCGACGCGGCCGAGGCGCCCGCGGCTGCGCGCAGGGCTCTGGACCGCTGAGTGCGGCGCTAGTACAATTCCGACGAGAGTTTCAGGAGGTCAACATGGCGAGGATACTGGCAGTGGATGATGAACGGGCGATCCTCGACGCGCTCGCGCGCGTCCTCGGCCGCGACGGCCATGAGGTCGTCAGGGCGCCGGACCCGACGGCGGTCCCGGGGATGGACCTCTCGCGCTTCGACCTCGTGCTCTGCGACGTCATGATGCCGGGGCTCGACGGCTTCGAGCTCGTGCGGCAGATCCGCCCGGACTTCGACGGGCCCATCATCTTCCTGACCGCGCGCGTGGCCGAGGAGGACGCCGTGGCCGGCTACGGCCTGGGCGCCGACGACTACGTCCGCAAGCCCTTCGGGGCCGCGGAGCTGCGCGCCAAGGTCGCGGCCCATCTACGCCGTGAGCGCCGGCCGCGCTCGCACGCCCTCTCCTTCGGGGAGGTGCGGATCGACCTCGGGGCGCGCGGCCTCGCCGTGGGCGACGAGGCCGTGCCGCTCACGCCCACCGAGTACGCCATCTGCGAGTACCTCGCCCGCCACCCCGGGCAGGTCATGAGCCGCGCGCAGATACGCGAGGCGGTGCTCGGCTGGGAGAGCGACGCCGACGACGCGGCCATATCCATGCAGGTCAGCCGCGCCCGGAGGAAACTCTCCGAGGCCGGCGCCGATCCGATCGCGACCGTCTGGGGGATGGGGTACAAGTGGCAGCTCTGAGGACCGGGGCGCGAGGTCGCGGGGGCATGCCGCTCTCCTTCGTCATCGCGCGCTACTTCGCCTACGCGTTCGCGGCGGTCGCCACGGCGTGGCTCGCCGCGTTCATGGCGCTCTCCGCGGCGATCGACGCGGGCTTCGTCTACGAGGCAAGCTGGGGGCCGGCCAATGCGCGCGAGGTCGCGGAGGGCCTGGCACGCGACGGCGTCTGCGGGCAGCAGGACGTGCCGACGGCGTACCGCTACCTCATCCTGAACAAGGACGGATACGTGCTGATGACAGACCTCGAGGGCACGCGGCTCGAGGACGCGACGGAAATGGCCCGTGCGGCACTCGCCGCTGATCCGGGCACAGTGGAGATCGAGGGCGGGGGTTCGGGCCTCACCTACGCCGCGTTCCCGCTCAAGGGCGGCGGGGCCTGCGCACTCGTCAGCGAGTACCTGCCGCAGTGGGTCTCGCGCGACCTCGCCGGCCTGCTTCCCAACCCGCAGAACCTCATGCTCGTCGGCGCCGCTGCGGGAAGCGCGCTCGCGCTCGCGCTCGTGGCGCGCCGCGCGAGCCGCGTGATCTCGCGCAAGATGGCGCCGCTCGCGGAGGCGGCGGGGCGCGTCGGCGCGGGGGAGCTCGACTTCGCGGTCGGCAGCACCAACGTGCGCGAGGTGAACGACGTCCTCGCCGCGATGGACGCCATGCGGGCCTCCCTCGCCGAGTCACTCGAGGCCCGCTGGGCCGCGGAGCGGGGGCAGCGCGAGCAGGTGGCGTCGCTCGCCCACGACCTCAAGACGCCGCTCACCGTGCTGCGCGCCAACGCCGACTTCGTGGCGGAGGAGCTGGAAGACGAGAAAGACGCCGACCTCGCGGCCGCCGCGCGCGACATAGCCGGCAGTGTCGAAAGGCTCGACGGCTACGTGCGCCTGCTCATCGAGGCCTCGCGCGGGTCCGGCGGGGCGGAGAGGACCCCCATGCGGCCGGCCGAGCTCTGCGAACAGGTCCTCGCCGAGGCCGCCCAGATCGCCCGGGCGCGAGGCGTGACGCTCGACGCGGCCACGGGCCCCGCTGTCGCGGGCGCGCCCGAGGCCCCACTCGACCGAACCACCCTGGCGCGAGCCGCCGCGAACCTCGTGGCCAACGCCGCCGAGCACGCGCGCTCGCGCGTGGCGGTCTCCTGCGACGTCGCGGGCGGGCGCCTCGTCATCGAGGTTGCCGACGACGGACCGGGCTTTTCTCCCGCCGCCCTCGAACGCGGCTGCGAGCGCCTCTTCACAGACGACTCCTCCCGCTCCTCGCGCGACGGTGGCCGCCACTACGGGCTCGGCCTCCACGTCGCCTCCGAGGCCGCGAGCGCCCACGGGGGCTCCGTCTCGCTCGCCAACAGCCCCTCGGGCGGCGCGGTGGCCACCATCGCGGTCCCCCTGTGCGGGGCCTGACGAATCAGGCCCTCACACTGGCATACCTCGCAACCAAACGCTTCCCGGATAATTCATGAGGCCGTACTCGTATTCGAGCCTGCCTATCTCTGCGGCAAGCGCCTCCGTCATGTAGAAGGTTTTCGTGCGGCCCGTCGACTTCGCCAGGCGGTCGTACCTGTTCGCGAGGTCCTCGGGGGTTCTCAGGGCTGCGGTGGCGGTTGCCATGATGCACCTCCCGGTTAGATGTAATACGTGTATTACTTTCTATCACATCACCCGAACCCCGCACCGGCGTACGGTCGTATCTGCTTTTTTACCTTACATTTTGTCAACCGGCCCATGCTCGGCTTGTTCAGCCGGATTAAATCAACTGTTAAATCAATCCAGGCCTGTAGGGGGCGGTGGAAATCTTTCGAGGACTGGGGGCGCCGTCCCTGGGTCGGCTCCTCGATGGCCGCGGCTGAATTCCCCTGCCATCGGCTGCGTGGGTTCCGGCACGGGGTTCTGGCGCTGCTCGAACTGGGCGCAAGACTCGGCTGTTGGTCGTACCGGACGGCATACGTTTTGAGACCGGCAAGCTGATGCCGGCTCGAGGACAGCGGCCCGGTGCACCGGGCCGATCGATAGCGGTCTCAGGTTCACAGCGCAGCTTCTCAGGGCTCGCATATATAGGAAGACTTGATCGGCAATCGATTTTAATGAAGTCGATAGCGCATGTCAGAGCTTTCAGCAAACCGCAGGTAAATTCGTATACCAAAAATTGGTACACGAATTTACCTGCGATGTTCATGCTTGGTCAAAAGCCTATCAAGCGATATATCCATTATTTTAATGCGCGCGCCTGAGCTTTTGACTGAAGTGGCAGTCCGACCGCCGGCAGGCGGCCACGCTATATCCAAAGGCCACGCCTACTCCCCGTGCCCGGCTACGTCGACGACCCAGTGCTGCCCGTCGAGTTCCTGCCGCAGAGCTACATCAGGGACGTCTTATTGGGGGACGACCACATGGAACCCCGGGAGATCAAGCTGTACGGCTGATCCATCCGTCAACAACATGTCAAAGCCCCAAAACCCAACAGGATCGCGAACGAGGGGATGAATTGACCGCCCGGGTATTTGCGCCAGGGCGGTCAATTTTATCAACCATGGGTGCGATTCTGTGAGGCCATTTTTCTGGCATCCGCCGTTTGCTCCGGTCTCAACGCACCCATCGACCGTTCAGTAATCTTTGCGAACGCGACCACGTGCGCATTTGTCGAACAATCAAATGTCCGACAATGTCTGACGGAGCTGTCAGATATTCACGCACGAACAGGCGAGCTTCGCGAGCGATTGTAGGCAACTAGTAGCCCCAGCTGCGTCTTTGGCGCAGGTTCGACGTCTGACATCTTGAATGTCTAACGTTGAACGAAGCTGGTTGATAACAAGCAGGTGGAATAAACATGGAGCCCGACACCTCTCGCGCAATCGGCGCGCGGCAAGGGTCTGGCCCATCTCATATGTTGCCAACGCTAACGGTGAACCTGAGCGCCCGGGCACATTCTTTGTTGGCTGAAACCGGCATAGCAACTAGCGGAAGGCATCATCGAAGGAGTGTGCTGGAAAGCACCCGTCTCCTTAACTGTTAGAAATGCAAGTTAAAAATCTATGTGGCCAATGTGATACCGTTGAACCCGCATATCGATACCGCTCAGCCATTCGCCTCGCCCCCGTCGCACGTATCTTCATCCGGTCTGTTACTTTTA
>URWM01000031.1 GCA_900551655.1 uncultured Collinsella sp. | reverse complement strand
CAGTAGTACAGCAGCGTGCCCAGCGGCAGCGTCCACGAGGCCGCGGGCTCAAGATCGATATCAACAGCTTCGTACTCATCAGTGATCGAGACAATCTTCGAATCGTCCTTGATAACCTGCGGCTCGCCAGCGGCGTCATCACTCGTGCCCTTTTTTTTCGAGCAACCGGCCAGTACGGCAGCAGCACCGGTAGCGGCGCCACCCAGCACAAAACCTCGACGCGTTATTCCATTCTTAAAGCGATCAGCGATGCTCATTAGGCGATCTCTGCGCGAGCGGCCTCGATAGCGCGCGTAAGCTGATCGGCGCAAGAGGTCTTTTTCATACCGCAGGTATTACCGGCGAGAACCTCGATTACGCGATCGGCGGGAGCGCCCTCGACCAGCCTGGAGATGGCCTTGAGGTTGCCATCGCAGCCGCCAGTAAACTCGACGCCCAGCACCTTGCTGCCATCGTCAGAGAGATTGAGGTGAATATTGCGAGAGCATACACCCTGAGGCTTGTAGTCAAAACTAATCATTGAGATCCCCTCTCAGAAAGAAATTTCAGACGTCTATTATCCCCGCCTGGACCGACTTATTATCGCAAGCACCGATTCAACATCCTACGATGCTTGGACTGGTGGGGGCAAGATTAGCAGTCCGCACCCTGTACGTGGACCATGCGCTTCTCACGATACATATTGTGGTCGGCGACGCGATATACATCGGCCAGCGTATTTCCAGCCGTCTCGACGGTCGCCACGCCAATCGATGCGCTGACCGTCAGGGTCTCATCGCTTACCGCGGCAAGACCGAGACGAAGGTCCTGTTCCAGCCCGAGTGCAGACTCGTTGTCAGTATGGGGGCAAACCAGCAAAAACTCGTCGCCGCCAACGCGCATCGGCAGGTAATCCGCACCAGCTACCCGCCGCAGCACGGACGCCGTCCGTCGCAGCAGCTCATCCCCCATCTCGTGACCATAGATGTCGTTGGTCCGCTTGAGATAATTACAGTCCACCATAATCACGCTCACCGGCAAGTCCTCGTTTACCAGGCTATCTCCACGCGATTCAAGATAGTTGCGGTTGCGAAGCCCCGTCAGTTTATCTTGGTATGACAGCTCCTCGGCATGCTTGACCATCGATATGTTGTGCGTCGCCACGACAACCGACTCCAGCCGGCCTTGCTCATCGCGATGCTGGGGGACAACCTGTAGCGAGTACCAAGCGCCTCGACAATCTCGCACCTCGGCAGCCAAGTATGGTACGCCCTCCATACGTTCACGAAGCGTACTTATATCTACGAGTCCCACAACCGCTTCGCGGCTTTCGGGGCTCACGATATCCCGGCAGACTGTGTCCATAAAGTCATATGCCTCGTTGTGCTCGGCGAATATCTTCGCTATCGCCGGCGACATATTGATTCCCTCGATCTCGAGGGTGTCGAGATGCAAAAGGAAGGTCGAATCGTAGATGGCGCTTATGGCATTGATAATGCCGAGCTGTTTATCCTTTTCGACCAAATTGCGGTGGTCAACGATATTTCGAGCCAACAGCACCACGACCCAAAACGCGAGGCACACCAAGACGCCGACGGCGACAAATGAAATCCTGTCAGACATGACCTCAGATTTGGGATATAGCGCAAACAGGCGGTAGTCCTTATATGCCGCACGCACGGCATACCATTTGTCTCCTCGATATTCGATGCGCGTCAGGCCATCTTCTTTCCACTCAACTCCTGTACTGGTGAGGAGTCGGGCGAGCGACACGTCAGCATCGACACTGTTGGGTGAGACAATCTCCGCATCCTCCATAACAAGCACCATGGGACTTTGGTGGAAGGTGTTGTTCGCAAGCACATCGGCTATGGCATATGAATAGTCATCCGCCGTATCGGGAACAAATGAGCGGTATGCCAGGGCAACGCCGTCGCCATACGGGACGGCACAGACGGCAAACACAACACCACGGCGCTCGACGACAGTTGAGTAGGACACTTTGGAACCTTGATACATCGATGCGACCGGCGAACAGGCCAGCTCCTCTCGCCACAACATGAGCGGATCGCGACCATCGATGTCGTAGTGGGCAGCCATATGGCCATCGGAGTCCATGACCATCAACCCCGAAAGGTTCTCGGCATGGACAAATTGCTCGATAAGATCGTTGTTAACCTCAACGCGATCAGGGGACAGGAACGTCGCAAACGATTCGACCGCGGCGAGCAAATCGTGCGTCGTCTCGATTTTTCTCCCCTGTTCGTAGCGGTCATATTTTTCGCAAGCGTTTTCCAAAAACGCCATGGTTTCTTGGCCAAACCCAAGCGTTTTTTCGAGGCAGCGATGGGTTCCAACCGCATACAACAGGCCTAATAAGACAGCGCTGACAATAACGCTGACAGCTATGACGGTCAGAGTCTTTCGACGCAAGCGGTGTTTATCATTTGTCATGATTCCGCTCCTTGCCCGCCCGTCGTCGCTCCTGCCTTGTAATTGTCCACAATGCGCTCTATCGTGCCGTCTCGATCCATGTCGAACAGCGCGGTATTGAGGTTTTTGACGCACTCTCCCTCATAGGCAACATCAAATGCAACGCCCAGGTCAACCGTCATAACGTTGTCGACAAACACACGATAAACGCCGGGATACTGGACGACGAGTCGATCAAGCGATTGAACGTCCGCCATCCAACAGTCAACATACCCTTTGGCGAGGGCGGCTTTGCAGAGCTCGGCAGAACCATACGATTTGATTTGCACGTCCGGCGAGATTTCCAGATCCCCTGCGAGCAATCGGCGTTCGCTCACCGAGCCCGCAATCACCGCGATGGTCTTGCTTCCATCGAGATGCGCCAAGGACTTGATGCCACTCGTTTTCTTGGCGGCAACCGAGACCGTCACGGTTAGATACGGCTCGGTCCAGTAATACTTATCCTCGCGATAACAGGGAGAATAATCACACCACAGGCAATCGATATCACCGTTTTTGAGCAGCCGGTCGCGATCGTTCCAGTCAATATCGACAAACTGTGGCTTGAGCCCCGCACGCTTGCAAGCCTCGCGGGCGATGTCGATATCGATACCAGCGTAATCGCCCGTGGTATCGACATACACGTAGGGGTCGTTATCCGTAACGCCGATTTTGAGTACCGGGAGATCTTTGTCGGCTTCATTCGAGGAGGAAGAACTGCTTCGAACGGTATACGTCAGGGCGGCCAAACAGGCGGCAACAAGGAGCATGAGCGTAAACGAGACGATGGCGGCTCGCTTGGTGCGTCCGGGCACGCGCCTCCCTTCATCGAAACAGCAGTCGGATTTCATTGTATACCCGGGGCTGATGCGGCAATAAAAAAGCGCCTCACCCAAGATGGGCAAGGCGCCAAAGGTTGAAATGCATCCGCAAGCGGTCGAATTAGGTTAATCCTACTCGAAGTTCAGCTGCTCCAGGCGATCGAAGACCGTATCGATGCGGGTGAGGAAGTCCCACGGATCAAAGATCTCGTCGAGCTTCTCCTGACTGACGGTGCAGCGCGGGTCGGCCTCGAGACGCTCCTTAAAGGTGGGGCCGGAGACACAATCCTGTACCTCGTGCCAGGTTGCCATAGCGTTCTCCTGCACAATGGCGTACGCGTCCTCGCGGGTGATGCCCGTGTCGACGAGGGCGAGCAGTACCTTGGAAGAGAAGATGAGGCCGCGGGTCTTATTGAGGTTGGCCATCATGCGGGCGGGATACAGCTGCAGGCCGTCGATAACGCGGATGAGGCACTGGAACATGTGGTCGAGGGCGATGAAGCTATCGGCCTGGGCGACGCGCTCGGCAGAGGAGTGCGAAATGTCACGCTCGTGCCACAGGGCGACGTTATCGAAGGCAACCTGGGCGTTGGACTTCACGACGCGCGACAGACCGCAGACTTTCTCCATGGTGATGGGGTTGCGCTTGTGCGGCATGGCTGAGCTGCCCTTTTGGCCCTTACGGAACGGCTCCTCGGCCTCGAGCGTATCGGTCTTCTGTAGATTGCGAACCTCGGTAGCGATGCGCTCACAGGTGGCCGCTGTAGTGGCAAGCACGCCGGCAAGGTAGGCATGGTGATCGCGGCTGATGACCTGCGTGGACAGGGGATCGTGGACCAGGCCCAGGTGCTCGCAGACGTACTCCTCGACGAACGGCTCGATGGAGCTGTACGTGCCGACAGCGCCCGAGATAGCACCGAAGGCAACATTCTTGCGGGCGTCCTCAAGACGATCCAGATCGCGCTTGAGCTCCCAGGCCCAAGAGCCAAACTTCATGCCGAAGGTCATCGGCTCGGCATGGATGCCATGGGTGCGGCCGGCGCAGAGCGTATTACGCTCCTCGAAGGCACGACGCTTGCAGATCACGCCGAGCTTCTTGACGTCCTCGATAATCAGGTCGCACGCCTGAGTAAGCTGATAGCACAGAGCCGTATCACCCAGGTCGGAGCTGGTCATACCGTAGTGAACCCAGCGGCTAGGCTTGGGCTCGCCCTCGGGAACATCGGCGTCGATATATTCCTTCATGTTGGTCAGGAAGGCGATGACATCGTGGCGCGTGACCTCCTCGATCTCGTCAACCTTCGCCTTCTCGAAGTTGGCGTGGTCGCGAATCCACTGGGCCTCTTCTTTGGAAATACCGATCTTGCCGAGCTCCGCCTGAGCCTCGCAGGCCAGGACCTCAATCTCCTGCCAAATGGCGTACTTATTCTCGAGGGAGAAGATGTGTCCCATC
Organism: uncultured Collinsella sp.; assembly: GCA_900551655.1. GTDB lineage: Bacteria > Actinomycetota > Coriobacteriia > Coriobacteriales > Coriobacteriaceae > Collinsella. Next base: position 6,007 of record URWM01000031.1, on the reverse strand, counting down.
TCCGGGCGGGTATAGCGATCGATCATAGCGGCTCCTTTTTGGTTATTGGCACGTTGGTCGTAACCCAACCATTGTACCGTGCGCGGGTGCGAGTATGGGCAGTAGGCATTAACCTAACATTTTGTAGCATAAGAGCGGGCATGGGGACGTCCGCGTATTTGTTTCGCAAATACGCACCGGCTGCGGTCGGCATGCCCCGGTTCACGAAACCGCCGAAGGAGACCAGATCGAGCCGAGTGTCCCAGCATCCCCCTTGGCTGATGGAGCGGGCAACGGGACGTCCGCGTATTTGCTTTGCAAATACGCACCGGCTTCAGGCGCCTGCCGGCGCCTTCGCCTGCTCGCTACAAACGCTTCGCGTTTGCTTTACGCTCGCACCCTGGCGGGTTCGTATCCCGGCACTTGGTAGTAAAAAGCACGGCAACGTAACGCTGCCGTGCTTGTGCTTTTTACTGGAGCGGGCAACGGGATTCGAACCCGCGAGTGTCAGCTTGGGAAGCTGATGCCTTACCACTTGGCGATGCCCGCATATGTGGGGGATAGTATAACGCGGTTGTCTTGTTCGATACAAGGGTGGCGATGCTTGTTTTAGCTGTGGAGATTCGTTTGAAAATCGCGTCAATTGTGGAGACGAGGACCTTTGCCCTCCTGTTCTCCCTATCTTCTACCTGCGCTTTTGCTTGATTGTTGTATTTGAGCTCAATTTGTCAGGAATTGGGCAAGCTTTTGGTCAGGCTCCGGTACTTACCCGCATGAACCTCGGGGGTAGCCTCATCCTACGCGTCGCGCCCTCCCCATGCGGCGCACGAGGGATAAGGAGCAGCCATGTCCAACGCACCCACGCACTCTGTCCACAGCGCAATCGCAACAGGTCCGCTGCTCCTGCTCCTCTTCCTGCTTTTCGGCTGTCTGGCACCGGGAGCCGCATTTGCCGTCGATGGATACGACCAGCTCGGCTTCCGCACTATTAGCGATGATTGTGGGCCCTTCCTCATCGGCAAGTATGAAGCTCAAGACGCCTCGATTGCCTACTGCATGAACCAGGAGCGCCCCGGCCCCACCAAGCCGGGCGGCCCATGGCTCAACTTTGATCAAGGCTGGGTGTGGCTCGACGACGAGTTCGCGGCAATCGTTTGTCACGGATATCCTACCGCCACGTCGTTTGGCGGTTACCATCTTTCACCCGATCGCGCCCGCGCCGCCACCCAGCTTGCCGTATGGATGCTCAACGGCACCACCCATGTCGACGGCACCTACTCCTACACGACCGCTCAGGGCAAAACCAAGAGTGGGCACTTTACCGCCGACAATGAAGTCGTGACGGCTGCGCGGTGGCTCCACGACAGCGCAAAATCAGGAAGCATCAAAGCCGCCCCGCACCGCGCGCGGCGCTATCTAGGAACCGTATCGGGCGGCAGCAGACGTCAAGACATGCTCTATGTACTGCCGGCGGTCTCTGTTTCCTTCCAAAAGCAGTCTGCAAACGCCGCCATTATCAGTGGAAACAATACTTATCAGTTTGATGGGGCAACATTCGATATTTTTGAGAGCGCCAGCGACGCGCGTGTCGGCACCGTCCAGATGGACAGCAACGGTCGAGCGCAAGCAACACTTCTGCCCAACACAGCATACTACCTAGTTGAAACGAAGGCGCCGGCCGGCTATGTCCCCCGTCGTGATCGCATCGCCTTTACCACGGGGAATGACGGTGGACAGGTCGCCATTGATGAACAGCCCGGCACCATCAACCTGCGTATCGTAAAACTCGATGCCGCGACGAATGCCGGCCCCCAGGCGGGATCTTCACTCGCAGGAGCAGAGTTCACGTGTGTGTCGCAATCAACCCCTGGATGGGCGCAAATCCTCACGACCGACGAAAGCGGTCGGGCTACCCTCGTCGATGTCCCCTTAGGAACCTTTACCATCTACGAATCAAAAGCCCCCGAGGGCTACCTGCCATCCAACGACAGCTGGACCTATACCGTTGGAGCCGACCAGCTCGGCGATTCAGGCGTGGTCGAGATCGAATCTCGCGTTTCCGATACCCCCATTGCGTTTGACCTTGAGATTTCCAAATTCAAGGACTACGGCAATAGCGACCAATCCGGCCTGGAGCAGCCGGCGGGAGGTGTTGTCTTTGAGGTTGTCAGCAACAGCTCTCAGCAGGTTGTTGGCACACTGACCACAAACATCTATGGCTTTGCCTCCACCAAAGATCAGCCCGAAGCATGGTTCGGCACAGGCAAGCGACCCGCCAATGTCCACGGAGCCGTCCCATACGACCGTGCCGGCTACACGGTTCGCGAGGTTCCGGAAACCGTCCCCGTGGGTTTTAAACGTGCAGGGGAATGGACCGTCGAGGCCAATCAGATTTCCGACGGCGCCGAGCTTCAATATATCGTGGACAACCACGCTCTGTCGACGCATCTCCAGATTGTAAAACGCGATGCCCAAACAGGCGCTTCTGTTCCCCTAGCCGGATTCACCTTCCAACTCCTCGACAGCAATCACAAACCTGTCTCACAAACATGCTGGTATCCAGCACATAACGTAATGGACACTTTTACGACTGACGCGACCGGCACCGTCACACTGCCCGAATCGCTCGTGCCGGGCACCTATTATGTACGCGAAACCTCGGCCAAAGAGCCCTATCTTGTCGGCGAGGAGATCGAGGTAAACATACCCGCCGACATGAACCTAACGCCCGTTGCAATCGTCTCGTATTATGACCACGCCGCGACCGGAAACATCAGGATCGTTAAAACCGATGCCGTAGACGGCAGCAGCCTCGCGGGCGCCATCTTTGAGATCCGTGCCTCAGGTGATATCGTGCGCCCCGACGGTAGCATTGCCGCGCTCGACGGTGAGACTGTCGCTACCGTCACGACGGATGAAACTGGAGAAGCACGCGCGGACGACCTCCCGCTGGGATCTGGCACCGCACGCTACGAGGTTGTCGAGACTCAAGCGCCGACCGGCTTCTTACTCGACCGGACGCACCATATCGTCGACCTTACCTATGCCGACCAGAAAACACCCGTTGTGGAAGCGCGGCTTAACGTATCCGACGATTACACCAAGGTTGATATCTCCAAGGTCGATGCAAGCGGAGAGCAGGAAGTGAAAGGCGCACAGCTCACCTTATATGGTCCCGATAAAACCGAAATAGACTCCTGGACCTCATCCGACAAGCCGCACCGTATCGAACATCTTGCACCCGGCACCTACTCGTTGCGCGAAACGATGTCTCCGCGGACCTATGACCTTGCCGAGGAGATAGCGTTTGAAATAAAGGATACGGGAAAAGTCCAATCCGTCGCGATGAAGGATGCGCCCATCGAGATCAAAGGACAGGTCGACAAGCGTCAGGAACTTGTCCAACCTATCGGGAAGGGTCTGTTGGCTAACGGCGATGGAAAAAACCGCGCCGCGATGCAAACCAATACGGATGGGCTTTTCTCCTATACCATCGATGCTCGAAACGATTCCGCTACCTGGGTTGATGAGTTTACGATTACCGATGATCTTGAGTGCGCCAAAGACGGCACGGCGAGATTCGTCTCAATCGAAACCCCCGTCGCCATCGGCGACCTCAATGGTCTGTGCAACGTGTGGTATCGCACGACTCCGTTGGACTCGACAGACGTCGATGAGCCGGCAAACGCGACGCTTGACGATGGGCACGAAAATCCTTGGCTTGAGTCCGACGAAGTAAAAGAGAGTCTGGGTGAAGATTGCCGCCTCGTCGATTACGACGGCTGGCACCTCTGGAAGGCGGATGTCTCGACCACGGAATCCGCCACACTCGAGGCGAAAGAACTCGACCTTGCATCCAATACCGTCGTGACGGGCATTCGCATTGAATACGGTGCGGTAGCCGCCGACTTTACGACTCGAAGCGATACGGATTCTTGGACCCGCGATGATCTCAAAGATGAGCACGACGACCTTGACGATGCCAAAGCAATCCTTGGCACAGACGCTCGGGGCGCAATCGTGCACATGCAGGCGACGTCGGCTTATACGCCCCAAACCGCACTCACCAACAGCGCACGCGTCGATCTTTGCCGCAACGGTGGCGGCGATAAACTTGAGTCACATGACGAGGACAGTGTCATTCAACGCTGTACCCTACCGCAGGACCTACCGGCAACAGGATCAGCTCCCATCGCCGCTTGCATCACCGCGCTCCTGACCTCGGGTGCCGCAGCCCTATGGTTCGCTCGCCTTAGGTCAATCCCAAAGAAGCGCTAGCGCGATGAAAAAGCGGGCGAGCCAGTCCCCCGGCTCGCCCGCTTTCAATCATGTAAATCGCCGTATCTACTCTGCAGACGAAGATCCACCATCAACGATTGCTTGCTCGGACTCAGGAATCCCATCGGCGCCCGTGCTCTGTTCTTGCTCCACCTCTTCGCTGATTGCGGAGGCGGGGGTCGAGCCCTTTGCACCCACGATGTAGGCAGCCCCAAATCCTAACGCAATGGCAATCAAGGTCAAAATCACGTAGACAGGCCAATGGCGCTTAATATACGAAAACACGTTGACTCCTTAGAGCTCCGTCTACGAACGACGGATAACCTCGGTCACGACCTCGGATACCGTGGCAATGTTCGTCGGATTGACATTGTGGGGCAGGTCGTCCTCGGTACGAGCGCAAGCCAGACGCGTGCCGTCCACGCCCGCGATGGTGAGGGCTCGGCGGCTCGCCTCGAGCGCGGCATAGGCATCGGTCTTGGCATAGGGCATCTCGAGCGCGCCACAATCGACATGGAACGACTTGCACACCTTGCTGACCAGATTCATGATGCGGCGATCGCCCTTGAGCAGCTGCTGTTCGCCCTCAACCGTCACCACCGAAAGCCTACCGGCGCCGACGGATTCAAGATTGATGAAGAATACGCCGCGGAGCTTATCGCGATGCGAAGCCAAGAAGGCCTTCATGCCGGCGCCATCACAATCCGAGGCGCCCGTTGCCACAAACCAGATATCGTGACCGAGCAGCTCATCATCGCCCATAGAGGCGACAGCCGAGAGCATATCTTCGGAAGAAGCACCGTCGGAAGACGTAGCGCCGCCCTTCCAGCCATCGTTATCGTCCTCGAAATTATCCCACGAACCGATGCCGCGACCGGACTTCTTGGCATCGTAATCGTCCTCGACGCCCAGCCAGTCGCTCATGCTGTCCTGCTCGTTCTTCTTTTTGCGACCGAACAAGCCACCCAGGCCACGCTTCTGCGGCTTGGCGCCCGTCGAAGCGGGAGCCGAGATGGTCTCGAGCGGCTGTGCGCCCGAGGAAATGGGCATGGGGGTCGCGACCGGTGCCGATGTGGGCTCGGGGCCCTGCGCCGTCGCAAAGGGATCATTTGTCTGTGCCGAAGGATCGGGAAGATCGAACAGCGACGTGCGGGACGCGACGTTGGCCTGTTGCATCGAAGGCAGCGACGGATCGGGGACCGAGGCCAGCGGCGACGAAGAGGGCGCAGGCGCGGAGGCCGGATCGGGGATATTCATTTGCTGGCGCGGAGGCACCTGAGACGAAATCTGCGCCATGAGGGAGTCAACTGTCTCGTCCTGCGTGGGAGCAACATTGGCCACCGTGGCACCGGGGTCGCTCGGCGCGGGCATGGTAAAGATCTGCGTAGAATAAGGCCTGGACACATCCGTCTTGGGAGCCTCGTCAACCGCAGGGGACTCCTGCTCCATAGCAGGAGCCTCGACCTGCTCGGGTGCGCTGGCCTCAACGGAATCGGCCTCATCGGCAACCGAATCATCGGCGGCGTCCTGGGCATCATCGGAGATGGAAAGGGGCTCGGCAATTGCGGTGCCCTGCTTCTCAAACGTCATCGTGGCATCAAATGACATGGTGCTATCGACCGGCTGCTGCGCCTCAAAGGACGTCGTAGCCTCGGCAACGTCGGCAGATGTCGGCTGCGGAGCCTCAAAGGACGTCGTGGCGTCGGCGACATCGGCAGGCTCCGACTGCTCGGCCTCGCTCTGCTCGAAC